>NZ_BAABHJ010000039.1:0-245769 GCF_039542035.1 Actinoallomurus liliacearum | reverse complement strand
GGCGAGGGCGCCGGCGGCGAGGGCGCCGGCGGCGAGGTGGGGGGCGGCGGAGCCGGCGGTGCCGGGGGCGGCGGGGGCGGTGGTGCGGCGCGCCCGCAGGGTCCGATGGCGAGGCGGACGTCCAGGGCGTGCAGCAGGTCCAGGTCGAGGCATACCGAGAGCGTCACGGCGAGCAGCGGCTGCGGCCCGCCCACCGCGACGGAGACCGGTCGGGGCGTGCCCGCGGCGACGGAGAGCGGCAGGAGACCACCCACGGCGACGGAGAGCGGCCCGGGGTCCCCGACGGTGACGGGCAGCAGCCCGGCCCTGCCGGAACCTGTCACGGCGAGCCGCCGCCCGGCCGGTGTGCCGGATCGGCCGGGAACGCGATCGGCGGGGTGGGTGCGCGCCGAGACCTGCCGACCGGGCGGACGGGATGGCTGCGGCTCACGCGGATCGGCCGGATCCTCACGGGCCGGTCGCGTGGCGGGCCGGGATGACGGGGACGACGGCCATGCGGGATCGGCGGCGGACGGCCCGCCGGAGTCCGGACCCCGGGACGCCGCGCCGTCGGGGGGCGCGTCGGCGGAGGCCGGGCCGCCGGACAGCAGACCCCCCAGGAGGCCCCTGGCGAGCGGGCCTTCCGGCAGAGGGCCGTCTGAGGGATCGGCCGAGGAGACCCGGCGCCCCTCGCCGACCGTGCGCGACCGGCCGGAGCGGGCCCCGCCGCCGGTCGCCGCCTCGCCGACCGTGCGGGATCGGGTGGAGCGGGCCCCGCCGTCGGCCGCCGGGGCCGCGGCGGGCGGACCCTCGGAGGATCTCGTGGCAGAGGCCCGGCGCACCGGTCTGGGCGTCCGGGACCTGGAACGGGCTCCAGGGTCGGCCGGTGGGGCCGCGGGGAGAGCGCGGTCGGAGGACTCCGTGGCGGAGGCCCGGTGCCCCTCGCCGGGCGTACGGGACCGGGCCGAGCGGGCCCCGTCGTCGGTCGGCGGGCCCGCGGAGCGAGGGCCGTCGGAGGACTCAGTGGCGGAGGCCCGGTGCATCGGGCCGGGCGTGCGGGACCGGGTGGAGTGGGTCCCGTCGTCGGCCAGGGCGGGGCTCGCCATGAGCCCGATGAGCGAACCCGTGGCAAGAACGCTGATGCCGCGTGCGCGCATGGGTCACCGGCTCTCGGGGATGCGGGGGAACTCCTGCTGCGCCGACGTGAACGCGTCGGGCTTGACGCGGAGCGCGCCGTTGAACACGTGGGAGATGTCGAACGCGAGGTAGACCCCGACGGCGAGCATCGCGGCCATCGCGGCCGCCGGGATGAGGGCCGTCCCCCGGGGCCGGGCCCCGGCGAGGAACGGGAACGCGCCGACGAGGATCCCCGTGACGATGGTGAGTGCCAGCAGGCCCCTCGGCGGGGCGCTCTTGGCGTCGACCGCGCGCTGGCCGCGGGCGGCCGATATGTCGCGGATGCGGTCGAGGAGGCTGCTGCGGGCGGTCTCCGCGTTGTTGCCGGAGACCTGCAGGCCGGTGACCTGGGCGCGCAGCGTGTCCAGGCGCGCCCAGCCCTCCTGGCTGAGCCGCCCCTGCTCCATGACGTGCCACTCGTTGTCGACGACGAAGCGCACGTAGTCGCGGAGTGACGCCTGGATCTGGGTGCCGGCCGGGGCGGGCAGCGCCGCGGCGGCCCAGTAGGCGTCGACGATCGCCTGGCTTTCCGCCTGGGTGTTCTGCCGGGCGGAGTCGGCCGTCGTCCACGGGACCACGATGGCGATGGCGAAGACGAGCAGGAAGAGGGAGGACAGCATCGAGCCCGCGTGACCCGCGGTCGTGCTGCCCGGCCCCCGGTCGTCGGCGCCGTGCCGTGCCTTCCGGAAGAGGAACGCGGCCGCGAACACGGCCCCGACGGCCGCGGCTACAGCGAGGGTGAACACGAGCATGACCGTCTCCATGGCTTGCCGTTGACGAGACGCGCGTGCGCCGACCTGTAGCGCACCGTCACATGACTATCACACTACGTATCTCGTTAGTAGCCGCAACGTCTCCTGTCCGAAGGCGGCCAACGACGGTGGGTGGCCCGCCGGTCGAGCCGGGATTCGCGAGACCGCGGGATCAGGCCTCGTCGGCGCGGGTGAGCGCGAGCCAGGCGTGCAGCGCCATCTCGAGCGCGAGTTGCCGGTCGGTGTCGTACAGGCGCTCCCCGAACAGGTCCTCGAGCTGCCGGAGGCGGTACCGCACGGTCTGCGGGTGGATGTGGAGGCGTTCGGCGGCCTCGTTCGCGTTGAACCCGCGCTGCAGGCAGGCGAGGAGCGTCTCGGCGAGGCGTTCGCGCTGCGCGGGGCGCAGGGCGTCGAGGGGGGCGAGCCGGCCGGCGGCGACGTTCCGGATGAAGTCCTCGTCGCGGAAGATGACGAGCGTCGCCTCATGGTCGCTGCAGCGGATCAGGCCGTCCGGGGAGATGATGCCGCGCCGGACGAGGGCGAGGGCCTCCCGGGCCCACCGCAGCGAGTTCGCCGCGGAGCGGAGCGGGGCGGTCGGGCCGACGGCGGTGATCCAGTCGACGTCGATGGCCTCGAGGATCCGGGAGCGTCCCGGGCCGTCCGGGTCGGGCAGCAGCAGGTACGGCTGCGGGCCGTCGGTGTCGACCAGCACGTCCGGTGGAAGCGTCAGCGGGGTGAACTGGTCCTGCTTGCGCTCGTGCAGCGCGACGCCCGCGACCGTACGGGGCAGGGCCCAGCCGGCGATCCGGGCGACCTCCGCGACCTCTTCCGGGGACGCGGGCGGGTCGGACAGGAGCAGGCCCAGGAGCCTGCGCCGGCGGCGTTCGACCTCGCCGGCGGCCCGCCCGATCGCCTTGAGGTACCCCTCGGAGGCGGCGGCGGCGATCTCGTCGAGGAAGAGGAAGATGGCCTCGGCCAGCGGGCCGAGCACGTCGGGCGAGTCGCACTGGTCGGCGATCCGGCGCCAGGCCAGCCGGGCGCCCACCCTGAGGGATCGCTGCAGCGCGTCGAGGCTGCGGCCCTGGTCGGCCTCCCAGGCCCCGATCGTCCGGTACACCGAGGCGATGCTCTCCCAGGGGGCGCGCGGGTTCTCCAGCAGGTCGACGAACTGGCGGAGCGCGCCCTCGACCGCGAGCCGTTGCTGGTGCTGGAAGACGTCGTCCTCCGGCCGGTCGAACTCGGGCAGCCGGGACCCGATCTCGGCGATCACCTCGTCCGCCAGCGGCCCGACGAGAGGACGCAGCCAGGCGGCCGTGCCTCGGGGGACGGCCAGCCACGGCCGGGATTCGGTGTCCTGTCTCCTCGCCACGGTCAACACACCCTTCATCGGCCGATCTTGCACGACGGGGGCGGGCTCGGTCGGCGGATGCCGCCGACTCGGTTGATTCAGTCGGCGCCGGCCCGTGCGGCGAGCCGCTGTTCGTCCGGCCAGCGAACGTCTCGGGCCCAGCCGAGGCGTTCGAAGAGCCAGATCAGCCGGGCGCTGGAGTCGAGCTGGCCGCGCAGGACGCCGTGCCGCGCGCAGGTCGGGTCGGCGTGGTGCAGGTTGTGCCACGACTCGCCGCCCGACAGCGGGGCGAGCCACCAGACGTTGCCGGACCGGTCGCGAGACCGGAAGGGCCGCTCGCCGCCGACGTGACAGATCGAGTTGATCGACCAGGTGACGTGGTGCAGCAGGCCGATGCGGACGAGCCCGGCCCAGAAGAAGGCCGACCAGGCGGCGCCGCCGTCCCAGGTGCCGGAGCCCCACAGGCCGCCCGCGACGGCGGGACCCGCGAAGGAGAACAGCACGATCAGCGGCTGCCACTGCGCGACCCGGCGCAGGTCGGCGTCGGCGAGCAGGTCGGGGACGTAGCGGCGCTGGTTGGTCTTCGGGTTGTTGAACGTCCATCCGACGTGCGCCCAGATCATGCCCTTGACCAGGGCCGGGACGGTCTTGCCGAACCGCCAGGGCGAGTGCGGGTCCCCCGGCCGGTCGGAGAACTGGTGGTGGCGGCGGTGGTCGGCGGCCCAGGTGATCACGTCGCCTTCGACCGCCATCGTGCCGGCCACGGCGAGCGCCACCTTCAGCGGGCGGGCGGCCTTGAACGCCTTGTGGGTGAACAGCCGGTGGTAACCGATCGTGATGCCGTGCCCGGCGATCACGTACATCACCGCTCCGATCACCAGATCGTGCCAGGTCACGCCCCAGCCCCACAGGACGGCGACGGACACGATCACGGCGATGAACGGAATCCCCACGAAGATTCCCACGATCACTCGGTCGCCGATGCCCATCCGCACTCCCCAGGGAGCATTCGTGTCGACCGCAACGGCCTGTTCCGCCATCTGACCCTCCTCCTGACATCGCGGGTCAGCGGAACGTTACTGGCGAGTATCTTTGTGATCTACGCAACATTCGCACACCTTGACCGCCGCAGTCCTCACAGAAGTGACAAGCCACGGACGTCGGCAACACCACCGACAAACCCGTCTTTCGCCGCCACCATCGGCAGATCAGGAGTCGGCTTCCCGAGATTTTTCAGCCGCCTTTCGGGCGATTCCGCGATATCTCCGGTGCAGGGTTAGTGATCCTTTACCGACGCGCCAGCGCCGCCGTCATTACCGCGCCTTTACCGTGGGCGGCGCGGGACGGCGCGAGGACCGTCGCCACGGGGACGCCGAGCTCGGACGAGCACACGGGGGAACACATGGATGCGCATTCCGGCCGGTCCGTACGGTCGGCACGGCGAAATGAGGCCGGAGACCGTCTCCGAAGCGCGATCGACGCCGAATCGGTCACACCGCTCATCGGGGTGTTCGACATGTTCTCGGCGTCCGTGGCGGCCCGCCACCATGACGGGTTGTCCGTCTCCGGATTCGGGCTCGGGTTCGGGTTCGCCGCCTCGTACTACGGCCTTCCGACATCGACTTCATCGCCTGGCCGGACGTGGTGGCTTTCGTCCAGCGGCTCCGGCCGGCCTTTCCACCGACGTCTCGCTATCCGACCTGAGCGACCTCGGCGTGGGCGTCGCCACCTACAGCACGCCGTGCCTGTTCGCCGCGCAGGCGGCGATGGACCGGGCGCTGGTCCGGCTGACGGAGGAGGACGGCCGGTCGCCGGAGATCGCCGGCGGCACGGTCGGCGTGGCCGACTGCCTGTCCCTCCTGGAGCGCGACCTCAGCCGGCACCATCCGCGGGACGACGACTGACCCGTTCGCCGCCTCTCGCGCATCATCTGCTCAGGACTGTTGGCGACTTCGTGTTCATTAGTGCATGATGCAAGCACGAATCGCTCAATAACGAGCAAACGCGGAGGCGGGATTGGCGCAGCAACACGTACTGGCCGAGATCGAGAGTCAGCCCTCCTGCTGGCGGCTGGCGGCCGACCGGCTGGCCGACGCACGGGACGCACTTCCCCGTGACGGCGAGCGGGTCGCCGTGTTCGGTTGCGGCACGTCCCTGTACATGGCCAGGGCGTACGCGGGGTTGCGCGAGAGCCGGGGCCTGGGCGTCACCGACGCCTTCCCCGCCTCGGAGCTCCCCTTCGGCCGCGACTACGACCGGTATGTCGCCATCAGCCGGTCCGGCACCACCACCGAGGTGCTCGAGGCGGTCGAGCGCCTGCCGAACGTCACGGCGATCACCGCGATCCACGACGCGCCGTTCGCCGCCGGAACGCGGCAAGTGATCCTCGACTTCGCCGACGAGAAGTCCGTGGTGCAGACCCGCTTCGCCACGACGGCGCTGGCGCTGCTGCGGGCCTCCATCGGCGACGCCGTGCCCGCCGACGACGCCGAGCGGGCGCTGGCCCAGCCACTGGATCCCGAGTGGGTGGCCGCCGAGCAGATCACCTTCCTCGGCCGGGGCTGGACCAACGGCCTGGCGGACGAGGCGGCGCTGAAGGCGCGCGAGGCCGCACAGCTCTGGACCGAGTCCTACCCGGCGATGGAGTACCGCCACGGCCCGATCAGCATCGCCCAGCCGGGCCGGCTGACCTGGATGTTCGGTACCGCTCCGGAGGGTCTGGCCGACGACGTCGCCGCGACCGGCGCGACGTTCGTGACCAGCGACCTCGACCCGCTCGCGCACCTGATCGTCGCGCAGCGGGTGGCGGTCGCCCAGTCCGAGGCGAAGGGACTCGACCCCGACCGCCCGCGGTCGCTGACCCGCTCGGTCGTGCTGAAGTGATCGTCGCTCTCGACGTCGGCGGCACGTCGATGAAGGGAGCGGTCCTCTCCCCCGGCCTCGACCGGGTCGCCGCCCTCCGCCGGCCCACGCCGCGGGGCGAGGCCGCGGTGGACGCCGTGCTGGAGACCGTGGCGGAGCTGGTCGAGCAGGCGGGCACCGCGCAGGCCGTCGGCCTCGCGGTGCCCGGCATCGTCGACGACGAGCGCGGCGTGGCCGCCTGGTCGGAGAACATCGGCTGGCGCGACGTCCCGTTCCGCGACCTGATCGCCGAGCGCACCGGCCTGCCGGTCGCGGTCGGCCACGACGTACGCGCCGGGGGCACCGCCGAGATACGCCTCGGCGCCGCGCAGGGCGCCCGCAACTCGCTGGTCATCCCGATCGGCACCGGCATCGCGGCGGCGATGGTGATCGACGGGCACCTGTGCGTCGGCAACGGCTACGCCGGGGAGATCGGGCACATGTCCGTCGGCGTCGACGAGCCGTGCGTCTGCGGCGGCACCGGCTGCCTGGAGGCCGTCGCGTCCGCCGCGGCGGTCGGCCGCCGCTACGCCCGCCGTACGGGCCGGGACGCGACCGCCGGTGAGGTCGCGGCCCTGGTGAGCGAGGGCGACGCCGACGCGGCGGCGATCTGGGCCGAGACGATCGGCTTCCTCGGCACCGCCCTCGCCGCCGCCACCGCGCTCGTCGCACCCGAGGTGATCGTCATCGGCGGGGGCCTGTCGCGGGCGGGCGACCTCCTGCTCGGCCCGCTCTCCGACGACCTCGCCGGACGGCTCACCTTCCATCGCCGGCCGCGCCTTACGATCGCGACATTCGGCGACGAGGCCGGGTGTGTGGGAGCCGGTCTGTGGGCACGCGACCTATTGGAGCGACGATGACGACGATGACGGTGCTGAGCGCGGACAAGGTCGTCACCCCCGGCGGGATCCTCGAACCCGGATGGGTCGGCGTCGAGGACGGCCGGATCACGCACGTCGAACAGGGCCGGCCGGAGCGCGCCGACCAGCACGCCCACGTGATCGTCCCCGGCTTCGTCGACATCCACTGCCACGGCGGCGGCGGCGCGTCGTTCGACTCCGCGGACCCGGACGAGTGCGTACGGGCGGCGGCGTTCCACCTGGAGCACGGCACCACGACGCTGGTCGCCAGCCTCGTCACCGCGTCCCCCGCCGAGCTGGAACGCCGGGCCGCCGTGCTCGCCGAACTGGCCGACGACGGCGTACTCGCGGGGATCCACTACGAGGGGCCGTTCCTGTCCGTCGCCCGCAAGGGCGCCCACGACCCCACGCTGCTGCGCGACCCCGACCCCGCGACCGTGGAGCGGCTGCTCAAGGTCCCGAACGTCCGCATGATGACGCTCGCGCCCGAGCTCGACGGCGGCCTGGACGCGGTGCGCCGCGTCCGCGACGCCGGGGTGGTCCCCGCCGTGGGGCACACCGACGCGACGTACGAGGTGGCGGTCGAGGCGACACGGGCGGGCGCGCGGGTCGCCACCCACCTGTTCAACGGGATGCGGCCGCTGCACCACCGCGAGCCGGGACCGATCCTCGCGCTGCTCGAGGCGCCGGAGGTCGTCGTCGAGCTCGTGGGCGACGGCGTGCACCTGCACCCCGCGATCGTGGCGCACGTCGCCCGGGTCGCGGGCGGCGCGCGGACCGCGCTGGTCACCGACTCCATCGCGGCGGCGGGCATGTCCGACGGCGAGTACACCCTCGGCGGGCTCGACGTCGAGGTGCGCGACGGCGTGGCCCGGCTGGCCGAGGGCGGCTCGATCGCCGGCAGCACGGCGACGACCGCGGCGATCTTCCGGCGGACGGTGCGGGCGTCCGGTGTCGCGCTGGAGGAGGCCGTACGCCTCGCCTCGACGACCCCGGCCACGCTGCTCGGTCTCACGGACCGGGGTGCCATCGCCCCCGGGCTGCGCGCCGATCTGGTGCTGCTCGACACGGACCTCCGGGTCCAGAGCGTGGTGACGGCGTGATCGTCACCGTCACGCCGAACCTCGCGCTCGACGTGACGTACGAGGTGCCGGAGCTGCGGCCGGGCGGCACCCACCGGGTCGAGGCCGTGCACACCCGCGCGGGCGGCAAGGGCGTGAACGTCGCGCGCGTGCTGCGGTCGCTCGGCCACGACGTCCTCGTCCTCGGCCTGGCCGGCGGGGCGACGGGCGACGCCGTCCGCGCCGACCTCGACGCTGCCGGGCTGGCGCACGACCTGGTCCCCATCGCCGGGGAGACCCGCCGTACGGTCACCGTCGTCGCCGGCGGTGACGCGACGCTCCTCAACGAGCCCGGCCCGGTCGTCACCCCGGAGGAGTGGGCGGCCCTCGAGGCCCGCATCCCCGACGCCGACGTCGTCGTCATCTCCGGCAGCCTGCCACCGGGCGTACCGCAGGACGCCGTCGCCCGGCTCGCCCGGCGCGACGTGCCCGTCATCGTCGACACGTCCGGTGAGGCCCTGCGGCACGCCGCGCCGTACGCCTGGGCCGTCAAGCCGAACGCCGCCGAGCTGGCCGAGCTGACCGGCACGGACGACCCGGTTGCGGGGGCACGGGCGCTGCGGGCGCGCGCCGTCGTCGTCTCGCTCGGCGCCGACGGCCTCATGGCCGTCACCGGTGACGAGGTTCACCGCGTGCCCCCGCCGCGGGTGGTCAGCGGCAATCCGACCGGCGCGGGGGACTCGGTCGTCGCCGCGCTCGCCGCCGGCGTCGGAACGCCGTGGCCGGACCTGCTCAAGGACGCCGCCGCCCTGTCGGCCGCGGCCGTACTCGCCCCCGTCGCGGGTTCCTACGATCCCGCCGCCTACGAAGGATTCCGCAGATGCCTCTCGTCTCCGCAGGAGAGTTCGTCGTCGCCGGGCAGGGCGTCGGCGCCTTCAACGTCATCCAGCTCGAACACGCCGAGGCGCTGATCGCGGGGGCCGAGGCGGCGGGCCGTCCGGTCATCCTGCAGATCAGCGAGAACGCCGTGCGCTACCACTCGGCCCTCGAGCCGATCGCGGTGGCCTGCCTCGCTGCGGCGCGCGCCGCGAAGGTCCCCGTCGCCGTGCACCTGGACCACGCGACCTCCCCCGAGCTCGTACGGGAGGCGGTCGGGCTCGGCCTGGGCTCGGTGATGTTCGACGCGTCCGCGCTGGACTACGACGCCAACGTCGCCACGACCTCCGAGATGACCGCCCACTGCCACGACCACGGCGTGTGGGTCGAGGCGGAGCTCGGCGAGGTGGGCGGCAAGGACGGCGTGCACGCGCCCGGCGCGCGTACCGACCCCGAGGAGGCGGCCCGCTTCGTCGCGGCGACCGGCGTCGACGCGCTCGCGGTCGCGGTCGGCACCTCGCACGCGATGACCGACCGGACCGCGTCGGTGGACCTCGACCTCATCGCGCGGCTCCGCGACGCCGTACCGGTGCCACTCGTCCTGCACGGATCCTCCGGCGTGCCCGACGCCGACCTGACGCGCGCCGTCGAGGCGGGGATCGTCAAGGTGAACATCGCCACACACCTCAACAAGGTTTTCACCGACGCGGTCCGGGCATATCTGGCCGACCATCCGACGGTTGTGGACACCCGAAAATATCTGGCGCCGGGGCGGGACGCCGTGGCGCGTGAGGTGGCGCGGTTGATCGGCACGGTGGTCACCAGGGGCTGACGGGCTCTTTATCCTCCGTGGCATAGGATCGTCAAGCCCCCGAACGCCGGGAACGCCGATCCGTACCGCGCGACCCTAACGGTAAGTTCGAGGGTTCACGCAGGTCACGGGGGACGAGTGAGTGACAAGGACACCGGCGTCGACGCCGGTGAATTCGCAACGCAGTCAGGGTCTACGCCAACTTCCGAGCCGTCCGGCGCGTCCAACAATGGAGGCGCCGACGGGCTCGAGGCCGCGGCAGGACCGGAGGACGCGGCCGATCCGCGCGGCGCCGCCGAATCGGCAACACCCGTCGAGTCCGGAGCCGCTGATCACCATGACGCCACTCGACCCGACACCGACCCTCGACCTGGAAGCGACCTGGCCGTGCGATCCACGGCGGGCAGCCCGTCAGCGGTCATGGTCGGCGAAAGCCCGTCGACCATGACCGCCGTGCACGCCCTGCCCGAGGGCGAGAAGTCCAAGCCGCCGAAGAAACCGAAGAAGCAGCGGAGCCGGCGGGCCAAGTGGCTCCGGCGCACGACGTACGTCCTCGGCGTGCTGATCCTGCTGCCCGTCGCCGCGTTCGTCGTCGCCTACCTGATGACGCCGGTCCCGAGTTCCGCGCAGCCCGACGCCGTGAAGGAGGCGTCGGTCTTCTACTACAGCGACGGCAGCGTCCTGCTCCGCACCGGCAAGAACCGCCAGCCGGTGCCCCTGTCCCAGGTGCCGAAGCCGGTCCGGGACGCCGTCATCTCGGCGGAGAACCGCAGCTTCTACAGCGACCCCGGAGTGTCCTTCAAGGGCACCGCGCGGGCGTTCTGGGCCACGGCGACCGGCGGGTCGCTGCAGGGCGGGTCCACCATCACCCAGCAGATGGTCCGCAATTACTACAGCGGCCTCAGCCAGCAGCGCACCGCGTCGCGGAAGCTCAAGGAGATCATGATCGCGCTCAAGGTCGGGCGCGAGAAGGACAAGAGCTGGATCCTCCAGAACTACCTCAACACCATCTACTTCGGCCGCGACTCCTACAGCATCGAGTCGGCCGCGCAGGCGTACTACGGCAAGGACGTCCAGAAGCTCACCCCGGCCGAGGGCGCGTACCTCGCGGCGGCCATCCAGGTGCCGACCTACGCCGGTGACCTGTCGGTGAAGGGCGCCCTGCCGTACATGCAGGCGCGCTGGAAGTACGTCGTCGACGGCATGGTGCAGATGAAGAGCATCACGCCGCAGGAGGCGGCGGCCATGCGGTTCCCCACGCCGGTCAAGTACAAGACGAAGGACATCTACGGCGGCCAGAAGGGCTACGTCTACGAGCTCGTCAAGGCCGAGCTGAAGCGGATGGGCTACACCGACGACCAGATCGCCAAGGGCGGCCTGAGAGTCCGCACGACGTTCGACAAGCACCTGATGGACGACGCCAAGAAGGCGGTCGAGGACGCCATGCCCTCCGGCGTCTCCAAGAAGGTGATGGCGGGCCTGGTGTCGATCGACCCGTCCAACGGCGAGGTCAACGCGTTCTACGGCGGCAAGGACTACCTGGACCAGGCGTTCAACTCCGCGTTCGACGCCAAGGTGCAGCCGGGGTCGGGGTTCAAACCGTACGTGCTGGCGGCGGCCCTGGACGACGGGATGTCGCTGGACGACTACGTCGACGGCAGCAACGACCAGACGTTCGACGGCAGCAACCAGCCGATCCAGAACGACAACAACGAGGACTTCGGCCCGGTTAACCTCGTCACCGCCACGGAGAAGTCCATCAACACCGCCTACGTCAACATCGCCCAGAAGATCGGGAACGACAAGGTGATGAAGATGGCGGAGAAGCTCGGCATCCCCGAGTCGCAGCTCACCGCCAACGGGGCGAACACCGCCGTGACGTTCCCGCTCGGCGTCATCGACGTCAGCGTGGAGCAGCAGGCCGCCGCGTACGCCGCCTTCGCCTCCGAGGGCGTGTACCACGCCCCGCACGTCATCCGGTCGGTCACCGACCGCGACGGCAAGAAGCGCACCGAGCCGACCGACGGCACCCGGGTCTTCAGCAAGCAGGTCGCCCGTGACGCGACGTACGCCATGCAGAAGGTCGTCGACAACGGCACCGGCTACCGGGCCGCGCTGCCCGACCGGAACGCCGCCGGCAAGACCGGCACCACGTCCAGCGGCAAGCAGGTCTGGTTCAACGGGTTCATCCCGCAGCTCGTGACCTCGGTGGCCGTCTTCCGGACCGACAACAAGGCGCTCAGCCTACCCGGCTACTCCGCGTACGGCGGCGACCTGCCGGCCAAGATCTGGCACGACTACCTCGTCAAGGCCGATGAGAACATGTCGGTGAAGCAGTTCGGCGACCCCTCGGTGTACGTCGGCCAGCGTCAGTGGCCGTCGTACACCGCGCCCGCCCAGCCGCGGCCGTACCCGACCTTCTCGCGGCCCCGGCCGACTCGGCCGACGCTGCCGACGCACCCGTCGCCGCCGACGCACCCGTCGCCCCCGCCGACCGGCGGCCCGCCCCCCGGCGGCCCGCCGACCGGCCAGCCGACGGGCCGGGTGTACGACTCCGGCTCGGAGTGAGCGATCCGAGCGCCCGCGGGCGCTCGGACCCTCAGTGACGACCCTTGGCCAGGGTGGCCGGCCGCCGCCGGCCTCAGTGACAGGCCTTGGCCAGAGCGGCCGGCTGCCGCTGAACGGCCGCCTGCATTCCGGAGATGTCGCGCGGGGTCATGCCGGTGCTGACGCCCCGCCACTCCGTGGCCATGCCGCTCAGCGTGCGCTTGACCTTCCGGTCGTCGGACTCGCGGGCGAGCGTGTCGAACCGGGCCGCGAGGGTCGCCGCCGCCTGCTTCCACCCGGTGATGTCGTCCGGCGAGATGCGGTTGAGCGTCGCGTTGTAAGTCCCGACCGCCTTGACGGCGTCGTCGCACACCTGGCCCTTGTTCGTCCCGACGGCGCAGCCGGCCGCGCACACCGCCACCAGCGCGGCCCCCACCGGCCACCGCCATCCACTCCGCATTACCCGCTCCCTTCGACGTTTCCTGCCGGTATTAGACGCACGGAAGCGGTCATGTGATCGCGAATAGGCAGAGTCCGGACGGTGCTCTATAATCCCGATCAGGTCACGAGTGCCAGCGTTGAGCCCCGGCTTGCTGGCCGGCAACCCTCCGTCCGTGGCGGGGTGCCCCGGGTGATGACCGGGTTCGGCACGACCGTGCCGGACAAGCGCGGACCCCTCGTGGGGTCCCAGACCCCGCTGGAGGTGCGTGTTGTCCGCTGTCCTCGATCTGCCCGCCGTCGCCCGTCCCACTCTTCGTGTCGTCGGCGCGGGCGTTCCCGTCCCCGTGGCCGGTGGGCGCACCGTTTCGTACGCGAACCTCGACTACGCGGCGAGCGCGCCCTGTCTGGAGGCGGTGCGCGACGCGCTCGACGCCGCCCTCCCCTACTACAGCAGCGTGCACCGCGGCGCGGGCTACGCGTCGCAGGTGACGACCGACCGGTACGAACGCGCCCGTCGCGTCGTACGCGAGTTCGTCGGCGCCTGGCACCGGGACGCCGTGGTGTTCACCCGTAACACCACCGACGCGATGAACCTCCTCGCGCACGCCCTGCCGCACGGCACCACGGTCGTCGTCTTCGAGTCCGAGCACCACGCGAGCCTGCTGCCCTGGGGGCGCGGCCACCGGGTCGTACGGCTCGCCGCCCCCGACTCCCCGACCGCGGCCGTCACGGCCGCCGGGGAGGCCCTCGCCGCGGCGCCGTCCGGGCCGCGCCTGCTCGTCGTCACCGCCGCGTCGAACGTCACCGGCGAACTGTGGCCCCTCGCCGAGCTCGCCGCCGTCGCCCGCGCGCACGGCGCCCGCATCGCGGTGGACGCCGCGCAGCTCGTCCCGCACCGGCCGTTCGACATGGGCGCGCTCGACGTGGACTACGTCGCCTTCTCCGGGCACAAGCTCTACGCGCCGTTCGGCGCCGGCTGCCTCGTGGGCCGCGCCGACTGGCTGCGCGCCGCGGAGCCGTACCTGCTGGGCGGCGGCGCCACCGCGAGCGTCGGCGAGCACGTGACGTGGTCCACCGACCCGCAGCAGCGGCACGAGGCCGGCACGCCGAACGTCCTCGGCGTCGTCGCCCTCGCCGCCGCCTGCGAGGCGCTGACCGACTGGGACGCCCTCGTCGCGGAGGAGGAGCGGCTGCTGTCGCGGCTGCGGAGGGGGCTGGCGGCGATCCCCGGCGTACGGGAGCTGTCGCTGTGGGGCGACCGGCATCCGCGCGTCGGCATCGTGCCGTTCGTCGTGGAGGGGCGCGAGTCCCGTGCCGTCGCCACGGCGCTCTCCGAGGAGTACGGCATCGGCGTCCGCGACGGGAAGTTCTGCGCGCACCCCCTCGTCCGGCGCCTGGTCGGCGCGGGAGACGGCGGCTGCGACGACGGTGACGGCACCGCCCTGCGGGCGAGCATCGGCATCGGCACGACGGACGAGCACATCGACCGCCTGCTGACCGCCCTGCGCCGACTGTCCCACTGAGGCCGCCCCACTGAGGCCGACCCGGTGCGGCCTGTCTCCGAGGCCGGCCGGGTGTGGGCGGCCGGGTGTGGGCGGCTCGGTGCGGCCGACCGGTGAGATCGGCCGGATGAGGCCAGCCGGGCGTGGCCGGCTCTCAGGAGACGGGTTCGCCGGCGGCAAGACCGCAGGAGGCGGGCCCGTGCGGGGGGCGGCAGCTCACTGGTGAGACAGCAGCGTGTAACGTTGCCAAAAGGGG
Organism: Actinoallomurus liliacearum; assembly: GCF_039542035.1. NCBI lineage: Bacteria > Bacillati > Actinomycetota > Actinomycetes > Streptosporangiales > Thermomonosporaceae > Actinoallomurus > Actinoallomurus liliacearum. The sequence goes on along the minus strand of NZ_BAABHJ010000039.1, from coordinate 231,259 downwards.
CGAATGATACCGATTAGTCCTGATTGGTCCGGTCGACTGGTGGTACTCGTGCGCACCGCCGGTTTGCTCCCGGTACGGTGGACACCTTGTGCAAAGAGCTTCCGGGGGGTGGCCAATGACCGACACATGGGAGCCCGCTAACCAACTGGAGCAGCAGCTTGGCGAGGTGCTGCGCGCCGGGGACCAGAACGCCTACTTCAGGCTGCTGAGCGTGGCCGAGCTCGTCGTCCCGGTGCCGCAGACGGAGCCCGACGCCTCCGGACAGCCCGCGTTCACGTGGCCGACCAGCGTCCACGAGGGGCGCACCCATGTGCTCGCCTACACGTCCGTCGAGTCGGCGCGCCGCCACCTCGGCCCCGGCTACGAGCAATTCGTACGGATGTCGCTGGTGGAGATGGCGCAGTCCTGGCCGGACGCCGACTGGTGGCTCGCGGTCAACTCCGGGATGCCGATCGAGGCCTACCTGCCCGCCTGGTTCCTCAACCAGATCACCGCGGACCAGGTGAGGGCCGAGCAGCGACCGCACGCTCAGGAGGCGGCTCCCACCCCGGCCGCTCAGCCGGTCCCCGCTCCGGAGCCCGGCACCGCCCCGGCGGGGCACGACGCCGAAGGCGTCGCGCACGCCGCACCGGGCGGCCACGACACCGGCCCGTACGCCGCGCCGGGCGTTCAGGACTCCGGTCTCGACCCGCGCCCGGCTCCGGACGGGACCGATCCGGCCACCGGCGGCCACCCCGCACCCGGCGGCCAGGACACCGGTCTCGACCCGCACGCGCTCCCGGGCGGAACCGACCCGGCCACCGGCGGTTACCCCACGCCCGTCGGCCAGGACACCGATCTCGACCCGCGCCCGGCCCCGGGCGGGACCGACCCGGCCACCGGCGGTTATCCCGCACCCGGCGGTCAGGACACCGGTCTCGACCTGCGCCCGATCCCGGACGGGACCGGCCCGGCCACCGGCGGTTACCCCGCGCCCGGCGGCCAGGACAGTGGTCTCGGCTCGCACGCGATCCCGGGCGGAAGCGGCCCGGCCACCGGCGCGCATGCCGCGCCGGGCGGCGACGAGGCCGGTTCCCAGCCGACCACGGCCTGGCCCGCGACGATCATCGACGTGCACACCGCGTCCGGCGTGTACGACGCACCCGGCTCGCAGCCCGCGCCGGCCGACCAGCACGCCGCCCCGCCGGCGCCACCCGCCGCGGAGACCGCCCCCGCGCCCGTACAACCGGCCGAGCCGCAGAGCCCGGATCCGAGCTTCGCTCCGAGACCGGCCGGAGACGTGCCGACGGTTTCGTGGCCGGACGTGCATCAGCCCGTACCCGGCGGAACGCCGCCCGCGCCGGACGCGCCCGACCCTGGCATTCCCTCGGCGCCGCCGGACGGTCCCGCGCCGGCGCCCGGTCCGGACACCTCGCCGCCGTCCGGGGACGGCACGCGGCCGTACCTCTCGTACGCCACGGCGAGCGCGGTTCCGCCCGCACCCGGCACGCCGCCCCTGGCCGAGACCGCGCCGCAACCGGTCATCTCCGGTGACGAGCCGATGCCCGCCGGCCCCGACGAGACGGCCGTCGCCGCCGAACCGCCCCCGGACGCGGCCGCCCGGGTGCCGTCCTCCGACGCGCCCCTCACTCCCCACTTCACGGCCGGCGCCGAGTTCGTCCCGCTGGACGAGGAAGAGCGCCTGCTGCACGACGCCGCCGCGCGCGACGACCGGGACGGGTTCCTCCGGACGCTCCTGGGCGTTCGCCAGATCTGGGTGCCCATGGTGGAGGGCGGCGACCTCATGCTGGGCCCCGGGCGGCCGGGCTTCCAGTGGTACACCCGCGAGTCCGGCGGGCGTACCGTCGTCCCGCTGTTCACCGGACCGAGCCGGATGCGCGAGGCGATGGGCGGCCACCCGTTCGTCCTGTCCGACCTCGCCAAGGTCCTGCGCTTCTGGCCGGACCCGGCGTGGGACCTCGTCATCAACGACGGCTCCCCCATCGGCGCCACGATCCCCGGCGAGCGCATCATCGCCCTGTCACGGCAGGTCGACGACGCGGCAGCGGAGCGGCTGACGAGCGACTTCCCGGCGCAGAACGACGCCGAGCGGCGGCTGTTCGAGGCCCGGAACGACCCGGCCATGCGTCTCACCGCGCTGCTCGAGGCATCGGTGTTCCTGCCCGTGTGGAGCCGTACGCCGCCGACGGTGCAGACTCCGCCGAACGACCCGGCGTTCCCGTGGTCGGCGGTCCCGGTCCGCGGCCGAACGTCTCTGCTCGTGTTCACCTCCTTCGACTGGATGAAGGAGGCGGTCGGCACGACGGGCTTCGTCATGCCGAAGTTCACCGACCTCATCGCCGCGTGGCCGGAGCCGAGCTGGGACGTGTCGGTGAACCCCGGCACCCCGATCGAGATCGCGCTGTCCGCCGAGGAGATCGCCGCGATCGCGGGCCGGTCCGCCGCGCCGCCGCCCGAGGCGGCGCCCGGCGGTGTCCCGCAGGACACGGCGGCAGAGGCACCCCAGGCCACGGTCACGCCGCAGCCGGAGCCCGCGGCGGTCGTTGAGGCGCCCAGCGCCCCGGCCGAGGTACCGCCGGCCGAACCACAGGCGGCACCGCTCCCGGAACCGGCACCGCAGCCCCCCGTGGCCGCGCCGCCCGTCGCGGAGAGCGGGTTCACGATCATGCAGAAGGTCGTGGCCCACGACCAGGTCCCCTGGTACCTCGAGAAGGCGTACGACCGGGTCGCCGGCTTCGTGTACCGCGTGCCGGACGTCATCGACCTCAACACGCCGCGTCGGCTGTACGAATGCCTCGGCCTGATCCGCGACGGGGCGCCCTTCACCGGCGACGACCCCGAGGTGCACGTCATCCGGTGGCCCGCGTACCGCGCGGGGCTCTACCGCACGCCCTTCGGCGGCACGTCCGAAGACGCGCTCAAGGAGTGGGGCGAGGACGGCTGGGTCGTCGAGGCCCCGCCGTTCACCGGAGACGGCTTCGCCTCCGGCAGCGCGGGCAGCATCCCCGAGTACAAGGTCGAGAGTTTCCGGCTGCCGCACGGCTCGGAGATGTACGCCATCAGCAGTGACGGGTCCGAGCGCTTCGTCGCGAGGTACGACGCGGACCGGCTCGTGTGGGAGAACGAGAAGTGAACAGAGACGGCTACGTCGCTCGATGGCAGGGCGGCGACTACGACGCCGTGCCCGGTGTCGACGGTGAGGTCCGGCTGTACTCCGCCGGCCCGGCGGAAGGCTTCACCGAGATAGGGCCCGGCCGGTTCCTGCGAATCGTCCGCGAGGACGAGGTCGAGAGCCTGCGCTACCTGCGGACCCGCTGCACCTGGCGCGGAGAGCCGTTCGTCGTCATCGGCGAACACGACGGCTGGGTACGCGTCGAGTACAGCGGCGGCCGCGCCCCCGTCGCCGCCGCTCTCGAATTGGAGCGGGTGGACATCGGCGTCTACCAGGCATGGGTCGCTCGCGACGAGATCACCGGGCTTCACCAAGAGCTCATCTAGGGGTTGCTGCGATATAACCTCGTTAGCACGGTTGATTGATCGGCTTTCACGTGATCGCATGATTCATAACCACCGAGCCGGGGTAAGCCGGGGTGGGCGTCTTTGCGGTGCGATGGGGAGGTTGTGAGCGGTGCTCGCACGATCGGCACGAAACCCGCTGGTCATCGTTCTCGGCGCAGGTATCGTCCTGATCGTCGGCAACGCCCCACCCGCCCTCGCGGCCGATACGACGACGCCGACACCGACGGACTCCTCACCTTCGGCATCGTCGACGCCGACGAAGAGCGCCAGTGACACCCCCACTCCGACACCGACCCCGACTCCCTCGCTGGCGAAGCTGGACGTGAAGTTCGCCGGGTCACGCCCGAATCCTGGACGCCCTGGCTCCACGTACTCGATGGACGTCTACGTCACGGCCTCCGTGATCACGGCGAAGGCGGTCGTCCTCACGGTCGGCGGCGACAGTCGCTCGAAGGTCGTCTGCGATAGCTCCGGTAACCGGACCTACAAGGTCGGCGATCTCAGCCTCAGTCGGCGAGTTGCGGTCACCGTCACCGTTCCTTCAAACGCCAAGGACGGTACGGCCACCATCTACGCGTATGTCGACGCCGACAACGCCAAGGCCATCCAGAAGACCCTGTCCTTCTCGGTGAAGAAGCCGAAGGCGTCGGCGAAGCCGTCGAACTCCAGCGGGTCGAGCAGCGGTAGTAGCGGGTCGTCCGGGTCGAGTAGTAGTGGGTCGAGCTCGACGACGACTCCGTCGGGGAACCTGAACTCCGGGACGACGTCCAGGGGGAACACCACGCCGCAGACGGCGCCGCAGAACAACGCGGTGCTGCCGAACGTCGGGCAGCAGAACCAGGCGCAGGGCCAGCCGAATCAGGTGCCGTCGACCGCGCCGCTCCTCGAGAACGCCGGCAACTCGCAGTCGATGCAGAACGCCGCCGACGGGGCGAACGAGCTGACGTTCGACAAGCTGGCCAGCACGCAGGCCGCGTGGCTCGCCGCGCTACTGGTGGCGTTCGGGCTGTTGCTCACCCAGGTGCGGCTCGGCAAGGCGACCAACCGGAACGCGAAGGCCGTTCCCAAGCCGAAGGGCACGCACCGCAAGCCTCGCGGTGGCACGCGCCGCGCCCACTGAACCGCGGCTCTCGACGCACGACCGGCCCGGCCCCCGACGACTCCGTCGGGGCCGGGCCGTTTCGCGTTGCCCGTACGGCGGGGTCGCGGGCGAAAGGCTCGGGAAAGGTGTACGGGCCGCCCGGCGGTTTCCCTCATTCCCGGTGAATCGCCGGGTCGGCGGCGGCTTTGCCGAGTCTTTCGCCCGGCCACTGGGCCGGCGCACCGGTCGGACGCGCTCGGCCCGCCGGGGATCGGCTCCCGTCCCTGGAGAGAACGGAGCCGTCAGTCCTCGAGCCAGCGGCCGTGGAAGCCCATCGGCACGCGGCGCGGCAGCCGTACGGAGGCGACGAACTCCAGGTCGGCGGCGTCGAGCACGAGCAGCTCCGAGCCGTCGCCGGAACGGTCGGTGACGATGGACAGCAGCCGGCCGTCGTCCTCGGCGCTCGCGTCGGGGGCGGGCACGTAGACCGCCTCGCCGGGCACGCCGCCCACGTCGCGGACGTGGGAGGTGCCGGTGCGGGCGTCGTACTTGACGACGGCGTCGTCCGTCACCGTGTACAGGAAGCGGCTGGACCGGCCCAGCCGGCTCTCGTCGAAGGTCGGGAACTCCACGTTACGGTCGTCCAGCGGCTCCTCTTTGAGTGCGCCGGTCGCGGGGTCCAGCGTCCATCGGTGCAGGTACGCGCCGCCGCTCGCGGCGGCCGAGGCGGCCGGGTCGGGGGTGCCGCCGATGCCCGGCCAGAGGGCGGCGAAGCCGCCGCGGGCGTACCGGACGGCGTCCAGGACGATCCGGCCGCGCGCGTCCTCGTACGCGTTGCCGACGTGGAAGACGTAACAGGGGTCGATGTCGTACCAGCGTGTGGCGCCGCCGTCCCGGGGCATCACGCCGAGCCGCGCGCCGTACGTCTCGTCCCAGCGGTACGGCATGCCGGAGCCGAGGAGCTCCAGGTCGAACACGACGGGCAGGTCGAGCCAGAGCACGTGCCGCTCGGTAACGGCGAAGTCGTGGATCATCGTCGGTCCGGGGACGTCGACGACCCGGCTCTCCACCAGCTCGCCGGTCGCGGAGAGCCGGTGGTAGGTGAGGTACGGCGGCACGAACCCGTACCCGAAGAAGTGCAGCTCCCCGGTGACCGGCTCCTCCTTGGGGTGGGCGGTCATGGCGGTCGTCAGCCGGCCGCCGAAGTCGCAGGGCCCGATCGTGTCCAGTTCGGGCGTCATCTCGTACGGCAGGCCGACCTCGACCAGCGCCATGATGCGGCCCGCGTGCCGGATGACGCTGGTGTTGGCCGGTGTCGCGGTCAGGTCGACCCCCTCCGGCCCGACGAAGCGCGCTCCCTCGAGTTTGCGGGTGCGGACCCAGCGGTTGCGGTACCACTCGGCGCGGCCGTCGCGCAGGCGTACGCCGTGCAGCATGCCGTCGCCGCCGAACCAGTGCCCCGGGTCGCGGCCGGGCAGCGGGTTGGGACCGTTGCGGAAGTAACGGCCGGTCAGGTCGGCGGGCAGCGCGCCGGTCACCGGCAGGTCGACGGCGTCGGTCTCGTCGGCGACCGGGGCCTTGAGCCCGCTGAGGTAGTCCGGAAGGTTCATCGTCGTCTCCGTCTCGGCCGGCCGTGCGGCCGGCGCGCTCGCCGGGTGATGGGGTACGGGCCGATCCGCTCACTGGGCGACGGGCCGGTGGCGGGCTGCGACGGCCGCGGGGTAGCGGGCGGTGAACAGCGCGGGCAGGACGAAGCCGGCGACCTTGACGAGGATGACGAGGGTCGTGGCGTGCGGGGCGACCTGGACCAGCAGCGCCAGCACGGCGCCCGTCACGGTGAACGCCGCCGCCCACACGGCCGTGATCACCGCGTTGACCCGGTAGAACAGCGGGCTGTCGTGCACTTCCGGCGGCGTCATCGTCCGCGCGATGCCCAGAGTGAAGGGCCGGTGCACGGCCAGGGAGCCCCACGCGACCAGGGCGAGCCACTCGTCGGAGACGGCCGATCCGTACGCGCCGAGCGGCGCCTTGGTGACGGTGAACGCCGCGATGGCCAGCGCGCCGAAGAACGCGACCGAGGTCGCCTCGATGATGAGCGCGTCCCAGGGCTTGCCGGCCCGGCGGTCGACTGCCAGGAGGACCGCCGCCAGGACCGCGCCGACGAGCGCGCCGTACCGCGAGTCGTGCGGCGTGCTGATCACGGCGAAGGCGATCCAGGGAAGGAAGGTGCGGAGGTAGCCGAGCACCGAAGGCTCCTTAGTAACGTTCCTGTTGTGACATGTCGAAAGTAGAACCTCCACTGGCGACATGTCAACAGTGGAATGTAGGCTCGAGACATGAGTCTCCGTCACGCCGTACTCGGCCTGCTGTCCTCAGGCCCCGCCAGCGGATACGACCTGCTGAAAATCTTCGAGATCTCGCTCGCCAACGTGTGGCCGGCCACCCAGAGCCAGCTCTACGCCGAGCTCGGCCGGCTCGCCGACGCCGGTTTCGTCGCCGTCGCCGCCGAGGGCCCGCGCGGTCGCAAGGAGTACGCGATCACCGATGCCGGCCGGGCCGAGCTGCACCACTGGATGACCGAGGTCGAGCCGGCGCAGGTGAACCGGAGCGACATGCTCCTGCGCGTCTTCTTCCTCGGCGTGCTCGACCCCGACGAGGCCCGGTCCTACCTCCACAGCCGGGCCGAGGTCGCGGACCAGCGGCACCGGGCCCTCGCCGAGCTGCGGGAGTTCGTGACGCAGGGCGATGATCCGCTGTCGGTCTACGGCCTGCTCGCCCTCGAATGGGGGCTGCGCTTCACCGCCACCCAGCGGGACTGGGCCGAGTGGGCCGAGCAGGAGATCGACCGAATCGGCGCACGGGAGGACCGCCGCGAGGTCTCGGACTGACGACTCCGCGTCCACCCCTCCCGGGTGAAACGCTCGGTGATGGGCGGGCGAACCGCCGGACGATCCCGGACGTCACGCGCCGAACCACCTGACCGTTGGGCACCTTCACCGAGCGTTTCGCCCGCCCCGAGGCTCAACGCCCGCGGTGTGGCGCCCGCGATGTCATGATCCCTGGCGTTCGCTGCCCTCTAGAAGCAGCGAACGCCAGGGATCATGACCGGGACTACCGGCCGCGCATGAGCTCGTGGCAGGCGATCGCCGTGGCGGCCACGACGTTCAGGGAATCGACGCCCAGATCCATCGCGCCGGCGCTCATCGGGATGCAGACCGGATGGTCGGCCTCCCGCAGCCAGCGGGAGGACAGCCCGTCGCCCTCCGTGCCGAGCAGCAGGGCGGCCCGCTCCCCCATCGGCGCCTTCTGCAGCGGGACGGCCGACTGGTCCGGGGTGAGCGCGAGCAACGTGAAGCCGGCGTCGCGCAACTCGGCGAGGCCGTCGTGCCAGTCCGTCATCCGGGCGTACGGGATGGCGAACACCGCGCCCATCGACACCTTCACCGACCGCCGGTACAGCGGGTCGGCGCACCGCGGGGACAGGATGATGGCATCGACGCCGAGAGCCGCCGCGCAGCGGAAGATGGCCCCGACGTTGCCGTGGTCGACCAGGTCCTCCAGCACGAGGATCCGCTGCGGCCGCCCGCCCCGACCGGGACGACCCCCCTCGCCGCCGCCCTCCGGCACGCCGTCGGAGGTACGCCCGCCCGGCCGGACACGCCCACCCTCCCGACCACCACCATCGGCAAGCCCGGCGCTCCCGAGACCCCCGACCTCCAGCACCTCGCCGCGCGCAACTCCGCCCGGCCGGCTACGCCCGCCGCCCTGACCGCCGTCACCTTGGCCGCCGCCCTGGCCGCCGCTGTCCTGCTCGCCACCGCCGCCGTCGTCGCCCTGACCGTCGTCGCGCTGACCACCGCCGTCCTGACCACCGCCGTCCTGACCACCGCCGTCCTGACCACCGCCGCCCTGGTCGGCGTAGCCGTGACCGGCGTAGCCGTGACCGGCGTCGTCGTTGTGTCGGCTGGCGGGCCGGGCGCCGGCCAGCACGGCGGCGACCGAGGGCAGGGGCAGGCGTTCCATCGAGGCCAGGGCGCCGCGGTGCACCGCGAACCCGGTGACCGCCTCGATCACTTCGTCGTCGGCGACATAGACGGGGGCGTCGCCGACCACGTCGGACAGCGGCTCCACCCAGCGCCGGGCCATCAGCAGGGACCGCACCGGGTAGCCGGTGGCGACGGCGCGCCGGATGACCTTCTCCCCCTCGGCCATGAACAGGCCGTGCTCGGCCTCCAGGCTCTTGCGCAGGTTCACGTCGCGCAGCCGCGTGTAGTCGGCGAGCCGCAGGTCGGCGGGGTCGGTGACGGGGATCAGGCGGGCCATGGCCTCAGTATCGCGGGCGCCCTCCGCCGGAACGGCGCGGGGCGGGTCGCCCGGCCCCGGCCGGTCAGGGCAGCCGCAGGACGGCGAACAGTGCCCGGTGGTCGCTGCGCGACCGCCCATAGATCTTGACCCGCAGCACCGCGCAGCGCCGGTCGGCCAGCACGTGGTCGATGGTGATGGGCGGCCACGGCCGGAACGTCGGCACCAGGCCCTGTCCTCTGGCGTCCGCGGCGTCGACGTACCCGCTGTGAATGATCTGCCGCAGCCGCGCGTGGTCGAGCGTGGCGTTGAAGTCGCCCGCGAGAATCCCGACCTGGCCGCCGGGGGTCGCGTCGGGCACCCGCGCGAGGTCGTGCGTCCAGGTCTTGATGTCCGACCCGAGCGGGGCCGGCGGGTGCACGGCCGTCATGCGCACGGGTGCGGTGCCGGGCACGGCGAGGGTCGCGCTGGGCATCGCGGACATCGTCCCCCGGACGGGCGAGGGGGTGAGCGGGTACCGGGCGTACAGCCCGATGCCCGCAGCGCCGGGCTTCGGGTCGAGGATCCGGTACGGGAAGAGGCGCCCGATCCCCGCCGCGTCGAGACGAGCGGCCGCCTCCGGCGTGAACTCCTCAACGCTGAGGATGTCGGCGCGCGTGCGCCGGGCCAAGTCGACGAGGCCGGCGTCGCCCGCCTCACCGAACCGCAGGTTCGAGGCGAGGATCCGCAGCTCGGGCCCGCTCGCGCGCGGAGTGTCCCCGGCGACCGCGCGTGGCAGCACGATTCCGGCGAACAGCGCGGTGACGGCCACCGCCGCGACGAACGCCACCCGGTCCCGGACGACGGCGGCCACGATGAGCGGGAGCACCATCGCGGCGAAGGCGTACGGCACGGCGGCCATCGCCGGGATGAGCAGCGCTGTGAGGGGACCGATCCGGTCGGCGCCGAAGAGACGTGCGAGGGCCCACAGCGCGAAGCACCCGACGAGGATCCGCGCGACGATCGCCCATCGCCGGCGGCGCATCTGTGGGGGGTCGGTCACCGATGCCGTGAGCGAGTCAGTCATCCGTGCGCCTCCCCCGTACCCGTACCGTTCTCCTCCACTTTGCCCGATCGCGCTGAACGCGGAACGACGACGCGCGGCAACGAACATCGAGGTGGCCGTTCTGCCGAGGATTTCGGTGGTCAGCGCGACGAAAATCCGGGGCACAGAGTGGCCGCCCGAACGCAGCCGCGCCTGGGCGAGCGCGGTGCGCTGTTCGCCGGCCGGCGAACAGCGCACCGACCGGATCGGCACCGGCCGCGGCATCCTGATCGGCCTCGTGGCGCGCCGGGGCCGTCGGTGCGGCGCGGCGGCGGAATCGGCGCGCGATGGATCGGGCGGTAAGGGGCCTCGACGGAGCGGATGGGGACGGGCCGACGAGTTGACGAGCGCATTGACAGGACCGGTCAGCGGCGGGCGAGTGCGGCGGCCGACGGAACGCGCGCCGCCCGCCGGGAATCGGCGCAACGGACGGATGGAGGCGTTCACCGACGGCCGTGTTCACCTGGGTGAGGCGACGGCGAGCACCTGCCCGTCGGCCGAACCCGGCCACCGGAGGGCGATACTGGCGAGTATCTAAATGATCTTTACTGGCGATGACCTGCGACATCGCACGAAATGATCATCTTTGTTACCAATTGCGAAGACCGCTACAGTTCCGCTCTAACACTCATCCCTTCCGGCCGCGAGATGGGACAGCTGTGAGCCGACGTCGTCGCAATGACCTGCCCCCGGGTGACACGCCCGGCGACGGCCAGCCCTATCGACCGTCGGGAGGCGGCCGTCCCTTCGGGAACCAGACTCCCGATGCCGGCCAGAGTCCCTTCGCGCCGCGCTCATCCGCGCCGGCTGATTCGCAGTACGACACGGCCGGCGGGTACGGCACCGGCGGCACCGGCTCCTACCCCGGTAGCGGCGCCCCCGGCGGCACCGGTTCCTACTCCGGTAGCGAAGGCTCGGGCGGCACCGGCTCCTACCCCGGTAGCGGCGAGCGCGGCCGCTACGGCACCGCTCCCGGTTCCAACCCCGGATCAGGCGAGCGTGACCGCTACGGCACAGGCTCGTACGACTCCTCCTCCTACGTCCCGGGCGGCGGGTTCTTCGGCAGGCAGGGCGGCGGCCTGGCCGGCTCCGGAGGCGGTTCGGGCTACGGCGACGGCTCCGCGTACGGCGGCGGCTCCGGCTACGGCGGCGCCGGGTCCGGCTACGGGGCCGGCCAAGGCGCGGGCGGGCAGGACCGCGGTCCGGGCGGGAGCGGGCCCGGCGGGGCCGGCTCCGGTGGTGCGGGATCCGGCGGAGCGGGCTACGGAGGTTCGGGGTCCGGAGGATCCGGCTACGGAGGTTCGGGGTGGGGCGACGCGGGGGCGGGCGGGTCCGACGACGGCCGGCCGCAGCCTTCCACTCCCGGCACGGGACGCCGCCGCGCCCAGCGCCGCCGTACGATCGGCGCGCTGATCGGCCCTCTCGCCGGCGCGATCGGCCTGGCGATCCTGCTCGGCGCGGGCGTCTACGCGCTCGCCGACGGCAGCAAGTGCGGCGGCACCTCGATCAGCCTGAAGGTCGTCGCGGCGCCCGACATCGCCCCGGCCGTCAGCGACATCACCAACTCGTTCAACCGGGAACGGCACTCCGTCGACGGCAAGTGCGTGAAGGCGACGGTGAAGGCCGCCGACCCTGCCGGCACGACCACGATCCTGTCCGGCCAAGGTACGGTGCCGGGGGACGTGACGCCGGATGTGTGGATCCCGGACTCATCGCTGTGGGTCACGCTCGTGCGCAGCTCGCCCAAGGGCGCGTCCAGCGTGAACAGCACGCCGACGAGCGTGGCCGAGACACCGCTCGTCGTGGCGACCACCCGGGGCTTCGCCAACAAGCTCAGCGGTCAGGGCGTCCGCCCCACCTGGGACATGCTGCTCAAGGCCACCGACGCCCTCGCCGCCGGCGCGGTCAGCAAGAACGACATGCTCCCGGCGAACTCGGTCCACCTGCAGATCCTCGACCCGACGCGCAACGCCGGCGGGCTCGGCGCGGTCGTCATGACCCGGATGCTGCTGCAGGGCGACCCGAACGCCAACGCGATCTTCACCCAGATGGCGCGGAAGGTGCAGAACAGCCTCTCCCCCAACACGCAGGCGCTGTTCGCCACCTTCCACCGCAACCTGCACGGCCGGGCGCCCGTCGTCATCGCCCCGGAGCAGGCGGTCTGGAAGTACAACCGGGGCAGGCCCGGCACGCCGGCCAGCGCCATCTATCCGAACGAGGGCATGCTCAGCCTCGACCATCCCTACACCCTGACCACGGACGACGACACGAAGGTCCGCGCGGCGCAGGTGCTGGAGAAGGCGATGAGCACCGAGCAGGCGCACGCCGCGGTGCGCGCCCTCGGGTTCCGCACCCCGGACGGGAGGGCCGGCACCGGGTTCGCGTCCGCGAGCGGGCTGAGCCCCCGGATTCCCCGGGCGCTTCCGACGCCGGGTTCCAGCGACGTCACGGGCGTCGTACAGGCCTGGGCGAAGTTGTCGCTGCGCACGCGGATGCTGACGCTGCTCGACGTGTCCGGGTCCATGGCGCAGCCTGTCGGCAAGGGCGTCACCCGGATGGAGGCGACCGCGCAGGTCGCGCAGGGCGGCCTGGCGCTGCTGCCCGACGACAGCGACCTGGGGCTGTGGACGTTCTCCACGAACCTCAAGGGGAACCAGGACTACCGGACCGAGGTGCCGATCGGCCCGTTGTCCACCCGGCTCGGATCGGGGACGCGCCGGCAGGCCATCCTGAGCGCGCTGGGCCGCCTCCGGCCCAAGCCGGACGGCAACACGGGGCTGTACGACTCGGTACTGGCGGCGTACCGGTCGATGAAGAAGACGTACAAGCCCGGCTACTACAACTCCGTCCTCGTGTTCACCGACGGCAAGAACGACAAGGACAACGGCATCTCGCTGAGCACTCTCCTGCGGACGCTGAAGAAGGAGAACGACCCGAACGCGCCGGTCATGCTCATCTTCATCGGCTTCGGCCCGGACGTCGACATGGCCTCCATGCAGAAGATCGCCGCCGAGACCGACGGCGCGGCGTACCAGGCGATGAAGCCACAGGAGATCCAGCGCATCTTCCTGGAGACGGTGGCGCGCCGGATCTGCGCGCCGGAGTGTCACTGACCTGCGCAAACCCGGCTCGGCGCGCTGGAACGCCGAGCCGGGCGAAAAAAATCCAGATTCTCCAGAGAATCCGGTGAACCAACGTCGCCCACGCGGCGTCTCTTTTACGGAGGCCCGACGGGAGCGGGGCGTCGGGCCTCCTTCAAATCTCCGGGGGCGCGTCCGACACCACACCTCCGGGAGGTCGCTGTGGCCGGTTGGCCCAGTCTCGGTCGCGTCGATGACCGCCGGTTGGCGCAGGAGCTGCGCACCGGCGATGCCAGCGCGCTCGCCCAGATATACACCATCTACGCACCACGCCTGTTCGACTACTGTCACGCGCTGCTGCGCGACGAGGATCTCGCGGCGGAGGCGCTCCGCGACTCGCTGATCGCCGCGCTCGCGCACATCGACAGGCTGCGGGAGCCGGAGCGGTTCCGCAGCTGGCTCTACGCGCTCGTACGGAACGAGTGCCTGCGGCGACTGCGGGACCCACAGACGCCCGAGGAGCGGCACCCGGCCGCCGAGGAGGCCGACGACGCGTTCCTCGACACCGAGGAACGCAACCGCCGCCTCGAGACCCGGCGGCTCGTGCACAGCGCGCTGGCCGGACTGCCGGGCCGTCACCGCGAGGCCGTGGACCTCACCGTCCGCCACGAGCTGGCCGCCGAGGAGCTGGCCGGCGTCCTGGGGATCTCCTCCCAGGAGGCCCTCGAGCTGACGGCCGAGTCCCGCGACGAGCTCGACAACGCCCTCGCCGCCGCGATCATCGCGCGTACGGGGCGGGGCGACTGCCCGAGCGTCGCGGCGCTGGTGGACGAGCACGAGTGGCCGCTGCCGCCCGAGGTGTCCCGCAAGCTCATCCGCCACATCGCCTCCTGCCCGACCTGCCGGGACCGCCGTAAGCGCAAGGTCTCGACGAACCGGCTCCTGCAGGTGATGCCGGTGGCCGCGCTCCCCCCGGGGCTGCGCGACGCGGTCCTGACGCTGGCGACCGCCCCCGACCTGCCCGAGGCCCGGTCGCGCATCGCGCGGCGCGCGGAGCCGTTCGACGCCTGGGGCTGGCCGACCAGCCTGGACCACGTCCGGCCGGCCCACGACGAGGACCGGCGGGGCGTTCCCCGCCTGTGGCCGGCCGTGGGCGCGGCCGCGTGCGTCCTCCTCGTCGCCGGAGCCATCTTCCTCGTCACGGGCGGCTCGTCCGCCCAGCACCCGTCGGGGGACTCCCGCCGCCCGGTCGCCGCCGACACGGGCGCCTCCCCGTCCGACAGCCCGTCGGCCGACGACTCCGGCTCACCCGACCCGACGCCGAGCAGTACGACGCCCACCCCGACACCGACCCGTACGAGCAGGACGCCCACCCCGACGCCGACGGCGACCACGCGGAGGCCGGCGCCCAGGCCGACGCACACCCGGAGAACGAGGTCGCCGAGGCCGGTCCCCGGCACGCTCGTGGTGGCCGCCCGAGGCTCGGGCGAGGCGAAGACCATCACCCTGACCGCCCGGGGCGGCACCGTGCACTGGACGGCGGGCCACGGCCCGTACGTCACGCTCGGAGGTCCCACCGGCGGCACCCTCACGATGGGGCGGATGGCGACGCTCACCGCCACGGCCGACACGGCCACCGCCTGCGCGGCCGACACTCCGGTCGAGCAGTCGGGCGTCACCTTCACCCCGAACGGCGCGGTCACGCTGTCCTGGACCTGCTGACGCGCGCGTCGGAGGGAAAATCCGATCTGGGAGTGATCGGGTCCTTACACAACGGGCGACTGGAGTGCCAGGATGCGCCACATGACTCCTGACGTGGCCGCATTCCGAGCCGCCCGCGACTTTCTGCTGGCGAACGCCGAAGACTACGAGACCGCCTACCGTGAGTTCCAGTGGCCCGAGGTCGCCGGGTTCAACTGGGCGCTGGACTGGTTCGACGGCGTACTCGCCGCGGAGACCCCCGACCGTCCCGCCCTGTGGATCGTCGAAGAGGACGGCTCGGAGCTGAAGCTGACGTTCGCCGAGCTCGCGGACCGGTCAGGCCGGGTGGCGGGCTGGCTGCGGGCCAATGGAGTACGGCGGGGCGACCGGATCCTGCTCATGCTCGGGAACCAGGTCGAACTGTGGGAGACGATGCTGGCGGCGATGAAGCTCGGCGCCGTGGTCGTCCCCGCGACCACTCTGCTGACCCCCGACGACCTGCGCGACCGGGTCGCCCGGGGCGGCGTCTCGCACGTCGTGACCGGGGCGGCCGACACGGCCAAGTTCGCCGGTCTGACGGGCGAGTTGACGAGGATCTGCGTGGGCACGGCGGACGGCTGGCTGTCGTACGGCGACGCCTACGGACACGAGCCGTACGACGGGACCGGGACGACGACGCACGCCGGCGACACGCTCCTGCTGTACTTCACCTCCGGGACGACCGCCCGCCCGAAGCTCGTCGAGCACACGTACGCGTCGTACCCCGTCGGGCACCTGTCGACGATGTACTGGATCGGCCTGCGCCCCGGTGACGTGCACCTGAACGTCTCCTCGCCCGGCTGGGCCAAGCACGCGTGGAGCAACGTCTTCGCGCCGTGGAACGCCGGCGCGTGCGTGCTGGTGCTGAACTACGCGCGGTTCAGCGCGCCCACGCTGCTGGAGGTCATGCGGCGGTGCGAGGTGACGACGTTCTGCGCGCCGCCGACGGTGTGGCGGATGCTGATCCAGGAGGACCTGCGGTCCTGGCGGCTGAACCTGCGCATCACCGTCGCGGCGGGCGAGCCGCTCAACCCGGAGATCATCGACCAGGTCCGCGAACAGTGGGGTCTCACCGTGCGCGACGGCTACGGCCAGACCGAGACCACGGCGCAGATCGGCAACTCCCCGGGGCAGCCGCTGAAGCCCGGGTCGATGGGCCGCCCGCTGCCGGGGTACCGGATCGCGCTCATCGACCCCGTGAGCGGACGGCCCGCCGACGAGGGCGAGGTGTGCATCGACCTGTCCGAGCGCCCGGTCGCGCTGATGGCCGGGTACCGCGACGACACCGGGCGGACCGACGAGGCGATGGACGGGGGTTACTACCACACCGGTGACGTGGCCTCCGTGGACGCCGACGGCTACGTCACATTCGTGGGGCGCACCGACGACGTCTTCAAGGCGTCGGACTACAAGATCTCGCCGTTCGAGCTGGAGAGCGTGCTGCTGGAGCACGACGCGGTCGCCGAGGCCGCCGTGGTGCCCGCCGCCGACCCGGTGCGGCTCGCCGTGCCGAAGGCGTACGTCTCGCTGGCGGCCGGTCACGAGGCGACGGCCGACACGGCGCGCTCGATCCTCGCCCACTGCCGGCAGCGGCTCGCCCCGTACAAGCGGGTGCGCCGACTGGAGTTCGGCGAGCTGCCGAAGACGATCTCCGGGAAGATCCGCCGAGTCGAACTGCGGGGGCTGGAGGGCGCGGACCGACGCGCCGGCGAGTTCCGGGAGGAGGACTTCCCGGAGCTGAGGTCCTGACGAGACCGATCACTCAGCGTCAAGATCTCTCGCACATCGCAGAAATCGATTACTCACCGTTGCCTGCTTTGCCGCTTTTGCCACCAAACCGGCCTATCCCCGGATGATCGATGGCAGGATGCGTGAACCGAAGACGCCAGTGGGGCGTCTGTGTCTTCTTTGGCAGGCGAGCAGCGGGAGGATCTGTGGCCGGGTGGCCGACCAACGACAGGGCTGATGACCAGCGGCTGGCACAAGCTCTCCAGGCGGGCGACCCGACCGCGATGGCGGGGATCTACGACGCGTACGCGCAACGGCTGTACGACTACTGCCATGTGCTGCTCCGCGATCAGGAGCTGGCCGCCCAGGGTCTGCACGACTCCCTGATCATCGTGCAGGAGCGGATCTCGGCGCTGTCGGACCCCGGGCTGTTCCGGGGCTGGCTGTACGCCGTGACGCGCGCCGAGTGCCTGCGCCGCCGCGCCGAGACCGGGATCCCCGAGGACCGGCGGAAGGCGCGGGAGGCCGAAGGCCGGGTGGAGACCGACGAGTCGACCCGCCGGCTGGTGCACGCGGCGCTGATGGTGCTGAGCAGCGCCCAGCGCGAGCTGCTCGACCTGGCGCTACGGCACGAGCTCGACACCGACGAGCTCGCCGGGGTGCTGAGCGCGACGCCGCAGGAGGTGGTGACGCTCGTCGAACAGGCCCGGAACGACCTGGACGACGCCTTCGCCGCCGTGGTCGTCGCGGCGACCGGGCGGGACGACTGCCCGAGCGTGCCCGGCCTGGCGGGCCCGGCCGGCCGGCCGCTGGACGCCGAGACCTGCGGCCGGCTCGCCCGCCACATCGGGAGCTGCCCGATCTGCGGCCTGCGCGCGAACCGCAAGGTGGCGACCGCCCGGCTGCTGCACACGATGCCGATCGCGGCCGTGCCGGCCGACCTGCGGGCGCGCGTGCTCGGCACCGTGACGCCCGAGTACGCGGACCTGCGGATGACGATCGCGACGCGCTTCGACCAGCCCCGGCCGGCGCCGCGTCACGAGCTCGAAGAGGACCGGCCGGGCAGGAGGGCCGGGATGTGGGTGGCGCTGGGAGCGGCCGCCTGCAGCGTCCTGATCTTCGGCGGGATCCTCCTCGTGCTGATCGGCTCGGGCGGCAACGCGAACTCCGGCGACCAGGCCGCCGCCGCGCCGCCCAGCGGCTCACCGAGCGACGATCCGTCCGCGTCGTCCCCGGCCGGTCCGTCACCGAGCAGGTCCGACGAGTCGCCGACTCCGACGCCGACGCCCACCCCGAAGAAGAGCAGGACGCCGAAACCACTGCGGACCGCCGGCCACCCCGAACGCACCACTCCGGTCCCGACGACCGCCTCCGCGCAGCCTCCCGCCTCCGGGACACTGGCCGTGGCCGGCTGCGACATGCGGTACACCGGCCACTGCAAGGTGAAGGTGACCGCCGAGGGCGGACCGGTGCACTGGGCCGTCACCGGCACCCAGGGCGGGATCAGCGCCGGCGGCGCCGGCGACCTCGACGCGGGACAGTCGGCCTACGTGCCGGTCGCCCGCGACTACAAGGACTTCTGCGTCTTCGAGGACAAGGGCGCGGTGAAGTTCGCCTCGGGCTCGTCGGCCGACGTGCACTGGAACTGCTGACACCCGCCGGTCCCGGGCACCCCGCACCTCCCCGAACGGCCCCGAACGGCCCCGTACATCCCCGAACGGCCCCGCATCGCCCCGGACGGTCCCGCGCCTTCCCGAACCGGGTTTCGGTCACGCTCCACAGGAACTCCCGCACCGGAACCGGCGGCGAAGCGTAGTCAGTATGAGCACTTTCGTGGCAGAAGGCGGTCATAAGGCCCGCGTTAGTGGCAGTATTCGGGAACTGACGTTACGCCTGGGACTTCTGGGCACTGGGGGACGAACCGACCAGCGGGGAGGGGCACGTGGCCGGGTGGCCGAGGATCGACAGGGCCGAGGACCAGCGGCTGGCACGGGCACTCGACGCCGGGGACACCAACGCCATCGCGCAGCTCTACTCCGCGTACGCTGACCGGCTCTTCGACTACTGCCACGTCCTGCTGCGCGACGAGGACGCGGCCGCCGAGGCCGTGCACGACTCGCTCATCGCGGTCCGGGAGCGCATCGGCGCGCTTCCCGACCCCCGGCTGTTCCGGGGCTGGCTGTACGCGACGACGCGCGCCGACTGCCTGCGCCGCCTGGCGCACGGCGAGCTCCCGGCCGAGCGCCGGCCGGCGCCGGAGGCCGGCGTCGCGAACGGCCTGGACGCGGCAACCCTCGAGTTCCTGCGCGGCGCGCTCCACGTGCTGGGCCCTCAGCAACGCGAGGCCCTCGACCTGGCCGTACGGCACGAGCTGGACCCGCACGAGCTGTCCGAGGTGCTGGGAACGACGCCGCAAGAGGCGTCCGCGCTGGTCGAGCAGGCGCGGGCCGACGTCGACGAGGCGCTCGCCGCGGTCGTCGTCGCGGCGACCGGCCGGGAGGACTGCCCGAGCGTTCCGGCCCTGGCGGGGCCGCCGGGTGAGCCGCTCGACGCGGAGCGGTGCACCGCGCTGGCCCGGCACATCGACGGCTGCCCGATCTGCGCCCTGCGCGTGAACCGCGAGGTCGCGGTGGACGTGCTGCTGCGGGCCATGCCCGTCGCCGTCCTCCCCACGAACCTGCGCGGGCGTGTCCTGGCCACGGCGTTCTCTCCGGAGCACGCCCAGACCCGGGCGACCATCGCGATGCGCTTCGCCCCGCCGCCGCCGGTCGCCGCCGAGCCGCCGCCCGCTAAACGACGCAAGGCCTCGCCCGTGTGGGTCGTCGCCGCCGCGGCGGCCTGCGCGGTCCTGGTCCTCTGCGGTTTCCTGCTCGTGTCCCCCGGGTCGGGCGACTCGAACGGCGAGCAGCCCACCGACAGCCACGCCGCCGCGGCTGCTCCGGGCGGCTCCCCGACGGACGACGGCCCGATGACCTCGCACTCCGCGGGCTCCTCGCCGACCGCCAAGACGAGCACACCGACGCCCACGCCCACGCCGACCCCGACGCCGACGAAGTCCACGCACGGCACGACCGCCGCGCGGACCCGCCATTCCAGGCCCCCCGCCCACCCGTCGCACCACCCGACGTCCCCCTCCCAGCCGCAGCCGGGCAGGCTCGTCGTCTCCGGGTGCGACATGAACTACGGGGAGGACCAGTGCCAGATCGGCCTGTACGCGCAGAACGGCTCGGTCACCTGGTCCGTCGCGGGCACCAGCGGCAACGTCAGCACGGGCGGCAGCGGCACCCTCGCCGCGGGCACGCGCACCTACCTCACGGTCAGCCACTACGGCGGGTGCCGGTCCGGTCGGCAGGGCTCGGTGTACTTCTCCTCCGGCGACGTCGCGTACGTCACCTGGCACTGCTACTACTGAGCCGCCGGGTGGTCCCCGGCAATCGCCGCCGAGTGGCCATACCGGCGGCGCGGCCGGGCCCGTACGGTCGACCTCATGGACCTGCCTGCCAAGAAGGCGCTGCTACGCGCCCTGCATGAGGAGCGCCCGGACGACCGGGGCCTTCCCCTGATCCTGCCGAACGCCTGGGACACCGCCAGCGCCCGCGTGCTCGTGGACGCCGGGTTCCCCGCGATCGCGACCGCGAGCCACGCGGTGTCCGCGAGCCTCGGGTACGGCGACGGGGAGGAGGCGCCGCATGAGGAGATGTTCGCCGCTGCCGGTCGCGTGACCCGCGGTGTCGACGTTCCGGTGTCGGTCGACGCCGAGGCCGGGTACGGACTGCCGCCGGCCGAGCTGGCCGCCCGGTTGTGCGACGCCGGCGCCGCGGGCTGCAACCTCGAGGACACCGTGCACGGAGCACCGGACGCGGGCCGCACCCTCGCCGACGTGACCGCGCAGGCCGAGCGGATCGCCGCGCTGCGGGACGCCGACCGCGACCTCTTCATCAACGCCCGGGTCGACGCGTACGCCGACGGGGTGCTGCCCGGCGCGTCGGACGCCGAACGCCTGGAAGAGGCCGTCGGCCGCGCCCTCGCCTACCTCGGCGCGGGAGCCGACGGCGTCTTCGTCATCATGGTCTCCGACGAGGAGACGATCGCGAAGCTCGCCGACCGGATCCCCGCGCCGCTCAACGTGCTGTACCGGCCCGGCATGCCCTCCCTCGCCCGGCTCGGCGAGCTGGGGGTGCGCCGGGTGACGTTCGGTCCGGGACTGCATCGGGCGACGCTCACGCTGCTGGCCGGGCTCGCCGAGCGGCTGCACGCCGGCGAGACCCCCGAGCCCTGACCCCGGCCCTCGAGTCGGCCCGCGAGGCCCGGAGCGGTGGCTCAGCCCTCGTCGAGGGTGCGGTGGGCGCGGTCGAGGAGGATCGGCACGGACTCGCCGATCCGGTCGAAGCCCTCGCCCACCGTCGCCTTCTGCAGGTACCTGACGTGGATGCCCTCCAGCACCACGGCCAGCTTGAAGCAGCCGAACGCCACGTAGAAGTCCAGGTCGGCCAGGTCGTAGCCGGTGGCCGAGGCGTAGCGGTCGGCGAACTCCCGGCTCGACAGGAAACCGGGCGCGGTCGTGACCGTCGAGCCGACCGGGATCGCCTCGCGCTCGTCGTCGCCGGGATCGGTCCAGTACACCAGCGTCAGCCCGAGGTCGGACAGCGGGTCGCCGAGCGTGGACATCTCCCAGTCGACGACCGCGGCGATCTCGGGCTCGGGCGCCAGCCGTACGAGCGCGTTGTCGAGGCGGAAGTCACCGTGGACGAGGCCGGTGATCCCGTCGCCCGGCAGGCGCGCGGCGAGCCGCTCGACGAGCCGTTCGTACGACGCGCGGACGTCGTCCCCGGCGGTGGGGTCCGCGGAGAAGGAGGCGTCCCACTGCTTGCGCCAGCGGGCGAGCTGACGGGTCATGTAGCCCTGGGGACGGCCGAACCCGGCGAGCCCGGCCTTGTCGACGTCGAGCAGGTGGATGGCGGCGAACGCGTCCGCCAGGCGCTCGCTCAGGGCGCGGGCCTGCTCGGGCGTGACGTCCGCGGCGTCCTCGACGGTGCGCAGCACCCTGCCCTCGACGTGCTCCATCACGTAGAAGGGCGCGCCGATGACGTCCTCGTCCAGGCACAACGCCAGCGGGGTGGGCACCGGGACGTCGCTGCCGGCCAGCGCGGACAGCACGGTGTGCTCCCGGCGCATGTCGTGGGCGGTGGGCAGCACGTGGCCGAGGGGCGGGCGGCGCAGCACGACGCGCCGGTCGCCGAGCCGCAGGAGGTAGGTCAGGTTGGAGCGGCCGCCGGCGAGCATGTCGATGCCCGTGATCGGGACGTCGCCGCCGGTCAGGTTGTCCGTCAGCCAGGACGACAGCCGGGGGACGTCGATCCCGGGAACACCGGCCACCTGCTCGGTCATGGGCCCCTCCACTTCGGTCCATGGCGCTCGTCCCGGCCGGTCGCGCGCCACACAGCGCCTATTAGAACGCGACTCGGTAGATGGACGCCAATCGCCCCCGCCCCGGCCGGATCCGGCCGGGGCGAGTAGCGAAGAGTCACCAGGGGTAGGCAATCGACCCGTTGGGGTATCAGGAACTAGAAAGGTGACCGTTCCCCCGAAACGCTCCCTGAATGGGACGAAGCTCCCAGCCCACTGCAACACCATCCGGGCAACAATCCGACCCGATGGAAGGAACAGACCGTGGCCGACGCATGGCTGCCTGGCGCCGGACGCCTGCATACCGCGCATGACGGTGGATCGCCCAAGGGCGGCGCGCCTCGTGCGGTCTGGCACACCAGCGAAACCGACCCACGCCGGATCTCCGCACGCTCGGTCGCCCAGCGTCTGGAGCAGGAAGGACGCAGCGCCCACCTCGTATGGAACCCCTGGACCGGCGAGATCGTGCAGATGGTGCCCGCCACGCGGGCCGCGAAACTCCTTCCCGACGAGGTGGGCCGCGAGGGCCGGGCCTGCTTTCAGATCGTCGTCGTCGGGTTCGCTCGCGAACCGTTCACGACCGGTCCCCTGAAGGGCCTGGAGCGGATCGTCGGCTGGCTCGACGGCTGGCATGTGCCCCGCCGGTGGCCCGCCGGCCCGCCGCTGCCCCGGCCGGAGGCGTACGACGCCGTCCGCGGGCGCCGGCCCTGGGCGCGCGGCGGGTACTACGGCGCGTCCCAGGTACCCGGGTCGATCTCCTCGGATCCCGGCCGGATCGACACTCAGAAGATCACCGGCCCGGACGCGCCCGTGGGAATTCCCCGGCCTCGGGTGGCACCCGGTGAGGAGACCGCCCCGGCCGACCCCGACGCGCTGCTCAGCCGGCGGCTGCACGCGCCGGACCGGATAGAGCCTCCCGGACCAGCGCACGCACCAGCGAACAGCCGCTCTTGACCTGGGCCTCCGTGGCGGAGCCGTAACCGATCTCGAGGCCGTGCACGGACGGCGGTCCGCCGAACCGCCGGTCCAGCGTGGCGAGCAGGACGCCGTGTTCCGCCGCGCGCTCGACGACCCATGCCGCCGCGTCCGGCGGCAACTCGACGACGATGTGCAACCCGGCGGTGTCCCCCAGCAGCGGGAACTCGCCGAGGGCCGCCACGACGGCGGCCCGCCGCCGCGCGTACTCCGTCCGCATCCGCCGTACGTGCCGGTCGAGGTCGCCGCGCTCGAGGAGGATGCGCACGGCCTCCTGGGGGACCACCGCCGTCCGGTCGTTGACGCTCTCCCGCAGGTCCGTGATGGCCGCGACGAGGTCCGGGCGCGCCACCAGCCAGCCGACGCCGACGTCGGGCGCCAGTGTCTTCGAGGTGGTGCCGAGGTAGACCGTCACCTCCGGGTCCAGCCCGTACAGCGCGGGCAACGGCGCCACGTCGTACCGGAACTCGCTGTCGTAGTCGTCCTCGGCGATCAGCGTGCCGTTGCGCCGCGCCCACGCCAGCAGCGCCTGACGGCGCGGCACCGGCAGCCGGCCGCCGAGCGGGTACTGGTGCGAGGGGGTCGTGTACACGATGCGGAGCCCGTCGGGCAGCGCGTCGACGATCAGCCCCGACGCGTCCACCGGGCACGGCACCACCTCCGCCCCGCGCGCCGCCAGTGTCGCGCGGGCCTTGGTGTAGCCCGGCTCCTCGACGCCGACCCGGTCGCCGGGCCGCAGGACCACCGCGCCGAGCAGGTCCAGGCCATGCGTCGCGCCCCTCGTGACCAGGACCCGGCCCACCGGGCACGTGACGCCGCGGCTGCGCCGCAGGTAGTCGACGAGCGCGGCGCGCAGGCCGGGCAGGCCGCGCGGGTCGGGCCGGCCCGCCGGGGTCACGGTCGCCGCGAGCCGCCAGGCGCGCCGCCACGCGGGCGTGTCCAGTCCGTGCACCCAGGGAACGCCCGGCCGCAGGTCGATCGCGGCCTCGCCGGCCGGCGCCGGGTCGGCCGCCACCGGCCGGGCCGCGCGCAGGAGCCCGCCGCTCGGCGGGGCGATGTCGGCGACGTACGTGCCCGATCCGTGCCTGCCCTCGATCCAGCCCTCGGCGTACAGTTGCTCGAACGCCTCGCTGACGACGGTACGGCTGACGCCGAGCGCGGACGCCAGCGCCCGGCTCGAGGGAAGGCGTTCGCCGGCCTTCAGCCGTCCCTCGCTCAGCGCCGCGCGCAACTGCCCGCCGAGCTGGACGCTGAGGGGCGTCCCGGCGTCGCGATCGACGACGAGGGGCAGGTCGAAGTGGTCCCGCGACAAAGTGGTTCCCGTTTCCCGCTGAGAAGTGGCCATACCCGTCAGGCCACTTCGACCCTACCGTCGTGGCCATGACGACTCCGCCGCCGCTCGAGGCATCTCCCCGCGTACCGGCGCTCTCCGCCACCGAGCGCACGCGCGTCCGCCGCCACTCCGACCGCGCCGCCACCGACCGGCAGGAGCTGTACGACGTCCTGGACGACGGCCGCATCTGCCATCTCGGCGTGATCATCGACGGATCCCCCCGGGTCCTGCCGACCGGGTACGGCCGCGACGGGGACACCCTCTACCTCCACGGCTCGACGGGCGCCGTCAGCCTCCGCGCGGACCATGAGATCTGCGTCACGGTCACCCACATGGACGGACTCGTCCTGGCCCGCTCGCTGTTCAACCACTCCATCAACTACCGCAGCGCCGTGATCTACGGCCGCCCCCGGCACGTCACCGACCCGGAGGAGAAGCTCACCGGGCTGCGGGCCGTGGTCGAGAACATGACGCCCGGCCGCTGGGACGTCGCCCGGCATCCCACGCGCAAGGAACTCGCCGCCACCGCGATCCTCGCCCTGCCGCTCGACGAGGCGTCGGTGAAGATCCG
Source organism: Actinoallomurus liliacearum (assembly GCF_039542035.1). Taxonomy (NCBI): domain Bacteria; kingdom Bacillati; phylum Actinomycetota; class Actinomycetes; order Streptosporangiales; family Thermomonosporaceae; genus Actinoallomurus; species Actinoallomurus liliacearum. Next base: position 206,440 of record NZ_BAABHJ010000039.1, on the reverse strand, counting down.
CCAGGCGCCGCCCATCGACGACGAGGAGGACTACGCGCTGGACGTCTGGGCGGGTGTGCTCCCGGTCCGGGAGACCCTCGGCGAACCGGTCCCCGACCCTCGGCTACGGCCGGGAATCAGGTATTCCGAATAGTGACATGAGCCACATACCCTGACCGCATGACTCCTGCGGGCTGGTACCGCGATCCGTTCGGCGATCCGGGACTTCTGCGCTGGTGGGACGGCTACCAGTGGACCCAGAACACCCATCCTCTCGGCGGCGACCCCCAGGCGTCCTGGGACGGCGCGTCGCCGGCCGGGCCCCCGCCCGGTACGGGCGGACCCGCTCCTCAGGAGGGCGCCGAACCCGGTGCCGGCGGACCGGCGACGCGGGCGTGGGGCGATCCCGGCGCCGGCGGACCGGCGACGCAGGCGTGGGGCGACACGCCCCCGACCTGGGGAGAGACGAACCCGGGAGCCCCGGGGGCATGGCCGGAGGCGGGTCCGGGAGCGGCTCCGGCATGGTCGGAGACCGGCCCGGGAGCCGCTCCGGCCTGGCCGGGAACGGGCCCCGGGCAGGCGGTCCCCTCGGCGTGGTCCCCGCCCGGCCCACCGGCCCCGGGGAGTCGCAACCGGCTCCCCCTCCTGATCGGCGGCGGCGCCGCCGCTGTGATCATCATCACGGTCGTGGCGGTCCTCCTCGCCACGAACGTCTTCGGCGGCGGGAACGACAAGAGCGGCCGATCCCCGGTCGTCGCGACCCTCACCGATTCCCAAGCGGGGATCTCCTATCCCCGGCTCGGCGGAGGATGGCGCGCCGACACCGTCACCGCGACCGGCGGCCTCGGCAGGCTCGGCTTCGACCAAGGCGAGACGGCAATCGTCATGGCGAACTTCCAGAACGGCCAGCCGTACGTCGCCAGCGCCTACAGCGGCGTGAACACCGACACCACCTCCACCTCAATGGAGGCGAAGGCCAAGGCCCTGTTCGTGGCGCTGGAGCCGTCGGCCTACCCCGCGCACACCTACCAGATCCTGTCCTCCGCGGCCCAGTCCGTCGGCGGGCACCAAGGCTGGCTCCTGAAGATGCGGCTCACCTTCCCCCAGGCCAAGTCGCAGGGCTGGAACTTCCGCGCGGAGACGACCGCGATCATGATGGTCGACCGCGGGAACGGCCAGGCGCCGGCGGAGTTCTACGTCTCGATTCCCGACAGCCACAAGCACCAGGGAGACCTGGATCTGCTGCTGACCTCACTCAAAGTATCCTGACAGGACTTATGGTGAAGGTCATGAACGACCGGCTGGTCTGGATCGACTGTGAAATGACCGGGCTCGACCTGCGGCGCGATGCGCTGATCGAGATCGCCGCCCTGGTGACCGACAGTGAGCTCAACATCCTCGACGCGGGCATCGACCTGGTGATCAAACCACCCCAGGAGGCCGTCGCGCAGATGTCGAAGGTCGTGCGCGACATGCACACGACCTCCGGACTGCTCGACGTGCTGCCCGGCGGGATCACCCTGGCCGAGGCGGAGAACCGCGTCCTCGAGTACGTCCGCACCCACGTTCCCGGGGTGAAGAAGGCCCCCTTGTGCGGCAACTCGATCGCGACCGACCGGTCCTTCCTCGCGCGCGACATGCCCGCCCTGGACGCCCACCTGCACTACCGCATGATCGACGTGTCGTCGATCAAGGAGCTGGCCCGCCGCTGGTACCCCCGGGCGTACTTCGCCAGCCCCGAGAAGAAGGGCGGTCACCGCGCCCTCGCCGACATCACCGAGAGCATCACCGAACTCCGCTACTACCGCGAGGCGATCTTCGTCCCCCAACCGGGACCCGACTCGGAGACGGCCCGCGCCATCGCGACGAATATCGGTGACCGATGAGGTCCCGAGAACCGCTACACTTCATCAAGCCGCCTCGTGCGGACATGGTGGGTGTAGCTCAGTTGGCAGAGCACCAGGTTGTGGTCCTGGGTGTCGGGGGTTCAAGTCCCCTCACTCACCCCATGATGACGGCCCCGGCGCACACGCGCCGGGGCCGTCGCCCTTTTCCGGTGCCCCACGACCTTCGTCTCCCTTCCGACACCGCCCGGCTCACGCCCCCGCGTGACCGCGTCCCCCGGAGGCAGGATGAGTTCCGACGGTCCGCTGCCGCTACGTGTCCTGGTCGTCGACGGCGACCCCGCCCTGATCTCGCTGCTGCAGGACAGCGACGAGCTCGATGTGGTGAACGAGCCCGGTGAGCCCACCGCGCCAGGAGAGGCCCTGGAGGCCGCCGAACGCCTCAGACCCGACCTGGTGATCCTCGGCCCGGAGTACGCGGCCCACGCGGCCCCTCTGAGCCGCAGAGCGCGCGTCTTCGTCGTCTGCAACGAGCCCACCGCCGCGTCGGCGGCCCTCCGCGAGGGCGCCACCGGCCACCTCACCCCCGACCGGTTCACCGCCCGCGAACTCCTCCAGGTCTTCCGCGACGCCGGCCGCGCGGACCTCGACCTGTCCGCCCGCGAGGCCGAGGTCATGGACCTGATCGCCGGCGGCCGCTCCAACGGCGAGATCGCCCGGGAGCTGTTCCTCAGCGAGAAGACGGTGAAGAACCACGTGAACCGCATCTACGGCAAGCTGAAGGTCGGCTCGCGCGCGGCCGCCATCACCCTCTGGCGGGCCGGCCGCCGGCCTCGCTGACCTGGCCTTACGGGCGGCGGATCATTCGATTCGCAACTAGGGCAAGGGGGCTGCTAGAGTTACGGACGTCGCAAGCGCCGCTAGCTCAATTGGCAGAGCAGCGGACTCTTAATCCGCGGGTTCGGGGTTCAAGTCCCTGGCGGCGCACCCGTCCTGACCTGGGCGTTCTCGGTTCCACCGGGAACGCCCAGTGTCTGTTTTGAGCCGGTTTGGCGACCGCGGTTGCTCCATGGTTGCTCGGATGCTTGATCTTGGCCCATCCATCCGCCCGGGTACCGCCGGAACGGCGCGCGCCACCACGACCGACAACCCCACCCGCGAACCCGCAGAGGATCGCCGATACGCCGTCCGCGGCGGCAAGCGACCGGCTGACGCATCACCACCTCATGCGTGACGAACCGAACACCCCCACCGCCAAGCCGCTCCCCCGGAGTGCCCGGAAAGCTCTCCTGCCTAGGACCGACAGTCGCTCCAACAGCACTGAAGGGTTCGACGGTCACAGCCTCAGCCCGACCGGCCCGGTAGCCCCGCTACCGCCGTCTGACGGAGCTTCAGCCCGGGGGTTCACGTTAACGTCTACAGGTGTGGTTATAGGTCTGTGTGATCTATCCCGCGCTTTGCACACAGGTCGGCGACGGACCCCGCGGCGTACCAACAGAACACACCACCGAGCTCAGAGCCCAGCACGGGACTACCCACAGCTGATACATCTGCATGGGTCCTCAAACACGCCTGAAGATTGTTGCTGATCTGACCGTGGGTCAACTGAGAGAATCAGGAAGACGTTGCGGCGTCGTCGATTTCAACGCGCAGCGCAACGCGCTGGCTACAGGCCCGAGTCGTCCACCGGGAGCGAACGTGTCCGCAGGTGAGGAACAAGAACGACCCGGCCATGCGGGCGGGAACGCACGCCTATGAGCGCATGATGGCTAACCCGCTTGAGGGAAGGTAACCCGCTCCGCCGCCGAAACCGCCCCCGCTCGCGCCGAAAGCTCCAGGCTCAGACGGTGGCCCGCTGATCGGCCAGGCTTGCGCTCAGTTGATCGCCAGACTGCCGGCTGCCGTCCGCGATCATGCTGTGAGCAGCACGCCTTCCTGGCCTGCTGGAAAAGGTTCAGCGCCTGGGCCGTTCTGATCCGCAGCAAGATCAGGGTCCTCATCTGTGGTGGGTCGAGACGAGGATTGCCGCCATGGTGCTCATCGAGTGGTGACCTGGGCCGTCAGCCCCGGTCGTCACCCTCCGCAGAGGAGGGCGGCTCATCGGGGCTATCTTCGTCACCGGCCGTCGGGTCGTAAGTCTCCCGGAAGACCATCTCGGTCAGCCACCGCTTAAACGCGGGGTTGCTCGCGAACTGGCTGTACAGCTCGGTGTCGGACTTGAGGAACGCCATGATCGCCCGTTGGACGGCAGCGTCGCTCTCGACCCGAGCGTTCTGTTCGTCGTTGTAACGCTGGGCGTTCATATACTGCTTGTCCTCGCGGACCTTCGCCGGGATCTCCACGGCGATCAGGTGCCGTATCCGGTCGTTGTCGGTCCAGGGGATGTTGCCAAAATGGTGGTTGAACTCCTGGAGGATGACCGAGGCGGGCTTCAACTCGGGCTCGGACCGATGTCCAATGCCCATTGGGGCGGTGGCTGTCAGCTCCGCGTCCTCGTCGCCCAGGGTCATGCTGATCGCCGTCTGTTGCTCGGCCCGGTAGCTGTCCAGGTCGACTGTCTCCAGGATGCCCCGGGACAGGTCCTCCTCGATCGGTGCGGGCAGTTTGGGGATAAGGAACGTCAGCAAGATCGACAGCTTCAGCCACTCGGGGTTGCGATAGGGAAGAATGCCCGCCAGGTAGTCATACGTGCGGACGAACGCCTTAGCCGCGCCCTTGAACTCGACCTGCTGGTCCTCGCTGTTGAGTTCCTGGTACGCGACGACGAGCTGGTCTAGGAGCACTTCTAGGCGCGAGCGGGGCTCCTTGGCCAAGAACATCTCAACGAACTGGTCGATGTCCTCACGGCCGTAGACCCCGGCTCCGTCGAGAACCGCCCGCAGATCGTGGAGTGTGTTGGGATCGACCGAATCCGCGAGCACGGTGGTCCGATACCACTGCTTGAACGACTTTTGGATGCCCTCGGCCTTGTTGTAGAAATCCAGGACCGCGACGTCATGCTTGTCCGGGTGGGCGCGGTTTAGCCGGGACAGAGTCTGCACAGCACGCACACCGGACAGCGACTTGTCGACGTACATGGTGTGCAGGAGCGGCTCATCGTAACCCGTCTGAAACTTATCCGCGCAGATCAGGATGCGGTAGGGATCCTCGCGGAAGGTCTTCTCGATGGCGCTACTCGGGAAGCCGTTGAGGCTCGCCTCCGTGACGTTCTTGCCGCCATGCTCGTACTCACCGGAGAAAGCGACGATGGCCCGGTAGGGGCTGTCCAGCTTCTTCAGGTACGCGTCGATGGCGAAGTAATAGTCCACCGCCCGCGAGATGCCGTCGGCCACTACCATGGCTCGGGCTTTGCCGCCGATCTTCCGCGGCCGGATCACATTATCCAGCAGGTGGTCGACCATGATCGACGCTTTGGTCTGGATCGCGTGGCTGTTGCCCTCGACATAACGCCGCAGCTTCTTCGCAGCCTTCTTTGCGTCGAACTCGGGATCGTCCTCGACCGACTTGACCAGCTTGTAATAGCTCTCGACCGTCGTGTAGTTCTTCAGGACGTCCAGGATGAAGCCCTCTTCGATCGCCTGCTTCATCGTGTATACGTGGAAGGGGTGGTCCAGCCCGTCCGGACCGCGGCGGCCGAAGTAGCCCAGCGTCCGGGGCTTGGGCGTGGCTGTGAACGCGTAGTAGCTGGCGTTGCCGAGCAGCTTCTGACTGTCGATGATCTTGTTGATCTTGTCCTCGGTCGTCTCCTCTTCCTCGACATCCTCGGGAGCCGTACCGAGCGCGCTGCTCATGGCGTGGGTTGTCTTGCCGCCCTGTCCGGAGTGCGCTTCGTCGATGATGATGGCGAACCGCCGGTCCCGGTGCGCGTTGCCGATGTCCTGGAGGATCACCGGGAACTTCTGGACTGTGGAGATGACGATCTTCGTGCCGTTGGCGAGGGCCTCGCGCAGGTCCTTGGACTTGTCGGCGTGCTTGACGAGCGACCGAAGCTGCGTGAACTGCTTGACTGTACGCTCAATCTGCGTATCTAGGTTGCGGCGGTCGGTCACCACGATAACGGCGTCGAAAACGGCCGAGTCATCGCCGCCGAGGTCGACCAGTTGGTGCGCCAGCCAGGCGATGGAGTTGGACTTGCCGCTACCGGCCGAGTGCTGGATCAGGTAGCGCTGACCGGTCCCGTTCTCCTCGCTGTCCTTTAGGAGTTTGCGGACGACGTCGAGTTGGTGGTAGCGGGGGAAGACCTGCCACCGCTTCGTCCTCTTGGTCTTGGGGTCCTTCTCCATCAGCCGGGCGGCGTAGTGCTCGATGATGTCTGCGAGGCTGATGGGCGACAGGATGTCCTGCCAAAGGTAAGCGGTCTTGTAGCCGTGCGGGTTGGGTGGGTTGCCGGCGCCGCCTTCCCAGCCCTTATCGAAGGGGAGGAACCAAGACTTCTTACCGGCCAGGCGCGTGCAGAACCGCACCGAGTGCTCGTCCACCGCAAAGTGCGCCAGGCAGCGGCCGTCGGCGAAGAGCAGTTCGCGTGCATCGCGCGTGTTCTTGTACTGCTCGACCGCGTCCTCCACGGTCTGCTTAGTTTGGTTGTTCTTCAGCTCGAACGTCGCCAGCGGCAGGCCATTGACGAAGATGGCCAGGTCCAGGGCCAGCTGTGTGCCGTCCTGGCAGTAGCGCAGCTGCCGGGTCACGCTCCAGCGGTTGGCGCGGTGACGCCGCTCGGCGACGGCGTTGCCCGGGGAAGGCGTCGCCCCGTAGAAGACGACCTCGTAGGCACCTGTGCTGGTGGAGTGGTTCATCCCGTTTCGCAGGAGGCCCACGACGCCGTGCTGGGTGATGTAGCCCTGGACGCGGTTGAGGAACTGCGCGCGTGTCTCGGACTGGGAATTACCGAGCTCGAACGCTGCGGCGGCCTCCGGCTGGGTCTCTTCCAGGAACGCCTGGAGTTGTTCGGTGTCGATGGCATGTCCACGGTCGTACGACCCGGGGGATCCCTCGATCCATCCGCCCGACGGCGAGGTCATGTCCGCGACGATGTCGCGTTCAAGAGCTCCCTCGCTCATGTCCGTACCGCCGTACAGCTTCGCCGTGCCGCTCACATCGACTCCTCGGCCGGGTCGTCACCATCCAGGTCAACGTTCAGCCCGTCTTGGTCGGCCTCGTGCACCGCAATCAGGCCGGGGTCGTGCGGGTGCACGTCGGGCAGTGCGGCTGCAGCGGCTCGGACGTCGAGCTTCCCGGTGACCACATCAGCGATCAGCCGGGTTTGGTATTCGCGCAGAAGGGAGATTTCACGTTCGGCGCGAGTGATTGTCGCGTTGAGTGGCTTCCACTCGCGGTCGATGTGATCGGCAATCGCACGTTGCTCATCGACGGGGCACCAAATCACGGGCACGGAACCAACCTGGCCGAGGCGCAGGTGGCCGACAGTGCTGCCGTTGGTGGCCAGGTCAATGTACGTGCGCGCGGCTGGTCCGTAGATGCTGTGGACGAGGAATCGGCTGTCGAGGACTGCGGGATCCGGACGGAGATACATCATGCGCTGCCCCATGCACAAGCCCTGCAATTCTGGGACCAAGCAAGCTTCACCGGCTGGTGCCTCACGGGTAAAAAACACGTCACCCTGCCTTGGCGCTCCTCGCTGAGTCCAAATGTCATAGTTCTTCTTATCCGTCTCAAAGGACCCCTCAAGGCGAAATTCTCCGGAGCGGATATTCGTCGTCCTCACGACCGTGTATCCACCGTCTGACACCAAGTCGGGAGTGCGATTCTTACAGTCCACAATCCGCTGGCAGAGTTGCTTGGCGCGCATGACCTCCCAATGCGCCGGAATCAGGCCGACGCCGGGAAGTCCGGATTCCTTCAGGTTCTGCGTTGTGTTCAGCCCTCGCGTCAAGGCTGCGTGGCGAATAGCCTGCTTCTGCTCGCCGAGTAGTGAGATCAGTCGCTGCTTGGCGCGGATCGCTGCTCCGACCTCTTGCTCGATATGTCGGACATACTTGACGATAGCTCGCTGTTCATCGAGGGGAGGGATTGCCAGGTAGGAGCGCGACAGGGTTGAGTAGTTGACATTCTGGCCGTCACGAATTCCAGTGATGAACAGCGTTAGCCCGGCAATAAATGGACGCGACTTGAAGAAGATGGAGAAGAAATCCCGGAAACTCGGGTCGACTGACTCCAATACGGTATAAGCCGGACTGATAATCCCTTGGTCGTGACAGAGTTCAATACCCCCCTGGAAAGAGCGAAGGCTGATGACAAAATCTCCTGGCTTTGCCAGCTTCAGCAAGTGAAGCCCTTTTTCTGCTGTGACCGTGCGTGTCGCGTATCGGTCTTTCCTGACGACGCCCATAGATTGCGTGGCTGCCAGCAGCGGTTCTTGGGGGAACCCGGTACGAGACTGTTCCTTGAAGAGTGACTTGATACGCCGAACCCGCCAATGGGCAGGCTTGGCTGTCTGCCAGGGTAGGTCTACATATTCCAGCACGTCGTATGAGATCGGCTCGACATTCACTTCGCATCACCGTCGAACAGGTCCCCGAGAAGCCCCTCGGTCTCCTTCTCCAGTGCCACGATGTCCGCCCTGATCTCCTCAAGGCTTCGTAGCACCGGCGGCTTGTAGAAGTGTCGGGTGAAACTGATCTCGTACCCCTTCTTCGTCGCACTCGCCTTGATCCACGCATCTTGTGCGTACGGAAGGACCTCGCGGCGGAAGAACGCCTCGATGCCGCCGGGCTCAAGGAGCGGTACCTGTTCTATGTCGCGCAGTTCGCTATCGGGCTCGAACTCGACGACAGCCGTCTGCGGCTTCCCCGACTTCGTCTCCTCGATCTCGTAGAGCCCGTACAGCGGCCGCTCGGCCGTACCGACCTTGTGGCGCTTGAGGATCACCGGCTCCGCGGTCTCGTCGCGCCAGCTCATGCCGCGCAGCAGGACCTTGCGGTCGGCCGGGCTGAGCATGAGGCCAAGACGACCCATCGCCACACCGGCCTGCCGTTCGAACTGGTTGTAGTCGTCGAAGATCTGCTCGCCCATGTCGTTAAGCAGCGCCATGCCGGCCTTGACCAGCTGCCCGTCCCGCTGCCATGTCTTCGCGTTCAGCAGCTTCTTGCGCGTGGACTCTTTGAGGACCGGCACGTCGGCGTCCGTCTCGTCCTCGTCGGGGCCGGTCTCGCGGGCCCACTGCTCCAGCTGCTCGCGTACCTGCTTGGAGACGCCTGCGAAGTCCGTGAACAGGTCGTCTCCGAACTTCTCATACAGCAGCTCCCGCGCCTCCGCATCGCCCGAGGCAAAGCGCAGCGCCTCCACGCGCGCCTTCGTGAACTGGCTACTCAACCGCAGCGGACGCTCCACGGTGACCTTCCAGTAGCCGAACTCCTCGTTCGGGAAGATCTTGGAGTGTTCCGTCTCAGCGAAGTCCATGAACGCCTGGGTGATGCGCTCGGTGTCGGCCGGGGACAGCTCGCAGTTCTTGCTCCCCAGGTTCTTGCGCAGTGGGGTGGACCAGCCGGTAGCGTCGATCAGCTGCACCTTGCCCTTACGAGCCTGAGACTTCCGGTTGGTGATCACCCAGATATAGGTGGCGATGCCGGTGTTGTAGAACATGTTGAGCGGCAGCGCAACGATCGCCTCGAGCCAGTCATTCTCGATGATCCAGCGCCGGATGTTGCTCTCGCCAGACCCGGCGTCTCCGGTGAAGAGAGACGAGCCGTTGTGGATCTCGGCGATTCGGCTGCCTAGCGGAGAGTTGGTCTTCATCTTCGAGACCATGTTTGCCAGGAACATCATCTGGCCGTCGCTGGAGCTGGTGACTAGGGAGGACGGCTCCGTCTCACCGTCGAAGGTGACGATGAACCGGGGGTCAGAGATGTTCGCCTTGCCGCCGAGCCGCTCCTGGTCGGCCTTCCAGCTCTTGCCGTACGGAGGGTTGGCGAGCATGAAGTCGAAGTGCTGACGGGGGAAAGCGTCGTTGGAGAGCGTGGAACACTCGGGGCCGCCCTTAATGTTGTCGGCGGCCTCGCCATCGCCCTTCAGCAACATGTCGGCCTTGCAGATGGCGTACGTCTCAGAGTTGATCTCCTGGCCATACAGCCGGGTGACGATATCCGTCGCGCCATGCTTGCTCGAGAGGTCGCGCAGAGTCTCCTCAGCAACAGTTAGCATGCCGCCGGTACCGCATGCGCCGTCGTAGAGCAGATACGTGCCGCCCTTGATCTTGTCCGCGATCGGCAGGAACATCAGCCGGGTCATGAGCTTGACCACGTCACGCGGGGTCCAGTGTTCGCCGGCCTCCTCGTTGTTCTCCTCGTTGAACCGGCGTACCAGGTTCTCGAAGATCGTTCCCATGGCGTGGTTGTCCAAGCCCGGTAGGCGGACCCGCCCATACGCATCGAGCACCGGCTCCGGGGAAAGGTTGATCTCCGGCGAGAGCAACTTGTTGATCAGCATGCCCAAGGTGTCGTTGCGAGACAACTTGGGGATCTGGTTGCGGAACTCGAAATTATCGAGGATCTCCTTGATGTTCGGTGAGAAGCCATCCAGGTACGCCTCGAAGTCACTGCGGAGCTGCTGAGCCGTAGTCCGCTTGGAAAGTTTCTGAAGAGTGAAGGGCGAGGTGTTGTAGAACGCCTCACCGGCCGCCTCCCGCAGAGGGAAATCCAGCTGCTCGGGGCGCACCAGGCCCAGGCCCCTAAGCTCCTCATGGGTACGGAGGACGGCGTCCTTGGTCTTCTCCAGAACGGCGTCGAAGCGCCTGAGCACGACCATAGGGAGGATGACGTCACGGTACTTGCCACGCACGTACACATCGCGAAGGACATCGTCCGCGATTCCCCAGATGAAGCTCTCGATGCGGCTCTGCTGCGCGCTGTACACCTGCAACCGTCTTTCCCGGGCCGTACCGGTCGCACTCAGACCGGTATGCCACGCACGTCCTCAATGATCTCGAAAAGCGTAACCGAGGGTACTGACAAGCGAGGGGTTCTGCCGCGAGCATCCGTCACGATTGAGACGCATCCTGCTCGGCCAGTCGGCCGGTCTGGGACTGGACGGGACAGATCGCGGCCCAAACCGGCCAACCGCCGCGCACGCGGGACGTGTGCCTTCGATATGTACGATCTTCGCCCAGGTACAGACCGTCGCTGATGGCCATGGCCCACGCTCTGCCTCATCAGCTCCATGACCTGACCTTGCACTGCTTGATCGGATCCGTGGGCGTGGCCAACGCAGGCGCGGCATCGTCTCAGCCACCCGACCCGTCGGAACTCGTAAGCGCGAAAGTCACCGCGGTCGCGAAGACGACCACCCCGCCGGTCAGACCGCCAGCAAGCTTTCCCTCGAGTCGAGGGATTCGTTCATGGCTGGTCAACGAAGCGGCAGCCGACCAGTACCCAGTCGGCTGCCGCGCTCGGTCAGGCTACAGCGAGTTGGCGACCATGAAGGCGCCAGCGCGGGCGGCGGCCTCCTCGGAGCTTGCGCAATCCCCCTCTGTCTGGTACTCGCCGTTCGCCGCGTTGGCGCTCCAGCACCAACCGTCGCCCTCCGGATCCCAGTAAATGTTCGCAGTGCCGCCGGCCACCTCCACCGAGACCGGGGGCCGTTGGTCGCCGGCCTTGACGACTCCGGGCCACCGGCTGCGGGCGGCCTGTCGCGTGATCCCCCATGCCTGACCCAGTTGCGGGTACGTGGTGCCATACTTCCCGGCATTCTTCGCCGCCAGGCTGGCGATCCGCTCGGCGGCCGGGCCGACCTCCCGTAGTAGCCGCAGTCTCGCCAGGTTGGTCGGCCGCTCTACCATCGCGACTTGCTCGGCGGTACGGACACGTCCGGGCTCCGGCAGCCCCTCGATCGGGGTAACCAGGTCGTTAGCGAACCCCCACACCAGGTTTCCGATGGCGTCGGTGAGTTCGTCGATCAGTTCCTCGCTCGGTTCGGTGTACGCGGGACCGGCAGGCCTAACGCTCTCAGCAGTCATAGCGACAATGCTAGTTGTCATTGACAACCAGGGTTGTCGGTTCAGTTGGATTGTCGAATGCTGATCGCTCGTCATCAGCCGGTGGGTTGACGGGCAGCTCGGTGAGGCTCGTCTCGACGGTGACCAGCGGGCTTCCGAACCAGGCGGCCCGCAGGACCTCCACCAGCTGGCAGCCGAGCTTGACGGCCGAGTGCTCGTCGTCGTGCGCGCGTTATCGTGACTCAGCAGGCGATCGCCGCCGACCAGATCACATCCGAGGCCACCGGAGCTGACGCCCGCTCAGTCTGCCAGCGTGATGGGAGCCCAGGGGTACCGACCGTCGGCCGTATGAGTCGGTTCCGTCGAATGCGAGTGCGAACTCTTACGCCTCTTTGACGCACGGAGCTGTAAAGGGCGGCAGTAACAATCCCGCTGGCGGACTCGCCAAGTCTACATGGGGGAATGCGGGCGGCACTTCCCACGAGGCTACATAGCGGAGATCTATGTCACCGTTCCCGAAGCTGGCGTCCGCGAAGGACACCGTGCCACCGACGAACCTCGCGTCCACGAAGGTGACCGCGCCATCCACGAACGCCGCATCGGCGAAGGTGACCATGCCATCTACGAATGTGGCGCGGGCAAAGCAGACCTCACCGGGGGCGAACCACACGTCGACGAAGAAGACCTCGCTGCCGGCGAACGTAGCGTCTATGAAGGAGACCACCGCGCCGCCGGCGAACCTCGCACTATCGAAGAAGACCTTGGCACCGGCGAACGTCGTGTCGAAGAAGGTGACCCTGCTTCCGCGGACGAACTCTGCTTCGCTGAAAAGCACCTTGCCGCCGGTGAACTGCGCGTGACTGAAGTCGCCGCCGTCGAAGCGGGCGCCGGTGAAGTCGAAGTCGTGCCCCTGCCAGGAGACACGGGCGTCGACGCGCAGGTGCGCAGTGATGATTGCGATGATGGCATGACGGATCTTCTGCTTGCGTCGAAACACCAGCCGCTCGGCGTCCGGAGCATCCGGACCTGGGTCAGACTCGTACGGCATGCGCACGTAGGCACACAGCACGTCGATGCACGTCTGTCTGCCATCAGTCCAGTCGTCGGCCAGGCCGGCCATCGCGTACGCCCCGGCCAGTCGCACTTCGGGCTCGCTGTGGCCAAGTTGCCCGGTCGCGGTGGCGAATCGCTCGTTGAACACCCGCACCCGGTCATCGTCCGCGCGCTGCCGCTCGTGCAGCATGCGCTGCTGCTCACGGACCTCGGCGACCTCGGCCAGGCGCTGCTTGCGGTAGTTCATCACGAGCGCGGCCAGCGCCCCTACGCCCGCCACCGTGCCCAGCACCAGCTTCAGCATCTCTAGCAGGTCACCCACAGACAGCGCCCTGTGCGCGCCCAGGTGGGGGAATCCCAACATCGCTAGCGCCACCACGGTGACCGCCGCGAGCCCAACCACAGCGCCGGTGCCAGCGATCGTTAACGCCCGACCGATCGGCCACAGACCCGCTGTTGCCTCATGCCTACGTCGAGACTCCAGCTCCCCGTCACCCTCATCGCTCATGGAGGCGACCGTACGAGTCGCCACGTCCAGCGATGGTGGCATATGAGCCCGACGTCCACATCCGGACCGAGGCCAGAATGAGCCACTGGCGGTCCCCAGCCTTGATAACTGCGCGTGAACGCGTTGGCGAAGACCTTGCGGGAATGTGTGCTCCCGCGACTATCGCCGCGGCGTTGCGACGCATCGCCCCGACACCGGCGCCCATGACGATCCAGTCCCGCGTCCGCCGCTGGTGGAAGCGTCGCATCGGCACCTCGTGACGGCCCGGGACGTCTTTCCCCCTGCCCTCGTCGACGAGCAGGTACCAGCCTGCGCCGTCGTTGGACTGTTGACTGCGCCAAGCATCGCGACAGCAGAGCGGAGGCCACCCCATGCCTGGGAGGCTTGGTGGGGGTCGGACATCGGGCCCGGCTGCGCGAGTGAGTGCGGGACACGACTCTGCCAAGCTGAAGCCACAACAGCCTCAGCGTCCATCTCACACGCACCCGGCCGCTTTAGGGCGGAAGAGGCCTTCCTTGCATCTGATCCTCAAAGGGAGAGGTGTGAGGTGTGATGCCGATCTTGCCGGTATCGCCGGGCCGGCACGCGGCTCGGGTCGTCGAGGTGCTGGTGCGAGGCCTGGCGGTCGTGCTCGGCATGCTCGTGCTAGTGACCTTCTTCACTCCGCTGGTTCCCGCCCTGCTGCTGTGGCCTGTACTGCGCTGGAATCGGGTCCGCTGGGTATTGAGCGCGTTCCTGCACGCGGCGGGAAGTATCGCGGAACTGGGGCGTCCAGGCGCCAGCAAAGCCGAGGACGCCGCACCCTCCCGTGGCTGGCCGGAGCGCTGAAATCCGAAGATCACGGCGGAGGCCACCGAGCCGCTCGGGACCAAGGACCTCGACCGGCTGCGGCACCGAATACTCCACCCAGTTCTTCGTCGGGTACCTGACCGAGTACAGCCTCAGCGCCGACAACCTGTTCGTCCTCTACCTGATCACGGCGCGGTCCGCCCCCCAACCATCACAAGATTCTCCTGATCGGCATCGTGATCGCCAGTGATGCGGCGGATCTTCATCGCGATCGGGGCCGCCGCGCCGGCCCGGTTCGCGTGGCTGTTCTACGTCGTCGGCGCCTTCCTCATCCGGGCGGCCTACGGGCTGATTGGTAGCGGAAGCGGCCAGCCGTGAAATACGAACAGCCAGCAGCCGAGAATGGGAGGCTGGGGCGCGTCAGCGACGTCCTGTCACCGCCCCCTGAACCGAGAGGGAGCCCGATGCCCCCACCCGCACCCTGCTGCTGCCCGTCGTGCAGGACGCCCTGGCCGGCCTTTACGAGCTGGATGTGCTGCTGTGCCTGATGCCCCGGCCGAACGCCCCGGGCCAAGAAACCGAGAGGATGCCGATCCCCGGAGCGCCCATCGACGACGTCCAGGAGGCGTACTGGCGGGTGCTCGACGCGCTACCCGAGGGGACGCGGGAGCTGGTGGACGGAACCGAGGACGACCTGCCCAACGTGCCGCTGTTGCGGGGCCCCGACGGTGAGGGAGTGGTGCACCTGGCCGCCATTGAGGTGGCCGAAGCGGACCTCGCGCTGCTCGCCGCGTTCGCCGACGCACTCGACCGCGCGGCCGGCCCGCCCCCCGGCCCGGAGTTCAAGGCGCTGATGGAGGCGCTGGGCGAACTCAGGCGGGAGCACCCCTACTCGTGGATACCCGAGGGGGACGAGGCCACCGTCGCTTGCTGGGTACGGCAGGCGCTGTCGCCGGTCCTGCACTCACCCTTCGAGGGCCCGCGCGGTGCCTCCGACCACGAGATGCTGTCCGAGGTACTGCGACGCGCCGAGGGCTGGGACCACGTCGACGTGGACCACGACGAGGAGGAGGCGGTCGGGCGCGTGATGCTGAGCATGGTACGCGCGGCGATTGGCGACCCGCACGAGGCGGCGCTGACAACCTGATAGGTCGTCAGGACCGGGGCGGCCGTGAAGTCTCCCCGCGGATAAGGCCCTGCGTTCGGGTCCGTGTCACCGGCCGCAAAGCAGGGAGATCGACACAGGAACGTCTCGGCCATCTCCCGGAGCCGCTCGATAGTGATCTGGCAGACTCTCGGTAACAGAACGCCGGGTCAGCCTGGTGGTGCTGCGGCCCGGCGAGTACCGGGCCCCGGGCTGGTCTTGACCCGCTCGGCCCCTGGGTGCGAGCGGGCGCGGTGCTGCGCGTAGAGCGCAACGTACAGGACGGCGCCGAGAGCCACGATTAAGGCCACGAGCAGGTACACGTCCAGGTAGTGGTGGTCGAAGATGGATCGGCGCGGGTCGACCTGGCTGGCGTTGATGCCGAAGAACGCGAAGATAAGGCCGGACGGGATGGCGATCGTGGAGACGAAGCCGGCCGCGACTGTCCATCGGATCCGGCGGTCGTCGTCGGCTCGGCGCTCGATGCTTTCGATTGCGGTGAGCTCAGCGTCGGCTGCGTGCGCCAGGCGCTGCAGCATGCGGGCTACGGTCTGTGCCCTGTCCGCCAGGCACATCGATTCGTATAGCGCGGTGTGGAAGCTTTCGGCGCGCAGTGATGGGACGAGTAGTCCGAGGTCGATTGAGGCCTCGACGCTGTAGGACAGTTCGAGCTGGAAGTCGCTGAGCTCGTCGGAGATTCGCTCCAGCAGGTGGCGGCGCTGGGCGATGGTGGCGGTGTCGGCGTGCTGCCCGCGGCGGAATAGCCGTACGGCGCGGTGGGCGGCGTGGCGGATCTGGCGTAGTTCGGCGGCGGCGCCGACGGCTTGGACGGCGGAGATGAACACGGTGTTTTCGATGAAATCGGCGTGCCCGCAGACGACGCTGACGTAGGGACTGACGGCGGCGAGCCAGCCGGGGCGGCGGTTGAGCTCGCCGGGGTGGCGGATCTCGCTGTGCTGGCTTTGGTACGGGAGATCGGCGCGGTAGATCAATCGCTGGGTCAGTTCGTCCGCGTGGTCGGCGGCGGGCGCGGTCGGTCCGAACACGATCTGGTGGCGTTCGGGCAGGAAGGCTGGCTCGCTGCCGGTGTCGGCTCCGAGGCCTTCGGCGGTCGTGTGCGCGAACTCTTCGAGCGTCGCCTGGTCGATGTGGACGTCGTCGCCGAAGTAGCAGTCTTCCAGCAGCCGGATCGTGTCGCCCAGCTTGCAGTCGACGTCGATGCTGAATACGGCGATGATCTGAGCCGTCGGGAGCCGGAACAGGCACACCCGGGCCTCACGGACCTGGCCGGCGGCCTTGAAGCGCTTGAAGGACAGCGCGTCCGGCGTCACGGTCTGCCGACAGACCACGGCCGGGAACTGGTCGGCGGAGATCCGATAGTGGCGTTCCAAGCGCCACAGTCGCAGGTGCTCGCCGAGATGACCGGCGGGCTCTTCGTCGAGCCGCCATGGGGTGGCGTAGACGTTGGTGATGCGCACGCTGGTGCGTCGTGTTGGCGGATCGGCGCCCTGGGCCGAGGAGGGGTGGGCAGGGGGCGACGTCGGCTTAGAAAGTCGTCCACGCACGCGCAAAGTCACCCTCCCGCAGTGAGGTCACTCGATTCTGGAACTCTTCTTCGATGGCGGTGTTCTCGAGAATCATCTGCATCAGCCATGTCGTCATCCCGAGTTCGCGGACCTCCCGCAGCACGAGGTAACCCGACCATTTGGTGACGTCGAACCCCCCGTAGGCGTCGACGAACTGCTGGTAGCGATCGGCGGGAAGCCCGTAGCGCGATTGGGCGATGGCGATCGGCATCAGATCCCACTCCCTGGGTCCGATCGCGGCCGCCTCGAAGTCTCCTAGAACGACCTGGTCGCGGTCGGCCATCAGGTTTCCCGTCCAGGCATCCCCGTGGATCGGCCCAGGCGGTAGCGCGAACTCGAGATCGCGCCAGCGCTCGTCCAGCTCTCGGCAGCGGGCAGCCAGAAAATCCCAGTCTGCGTCGCTGACACCGATCGCAGCCTCCAGCCGGGGCATGACCTTGGCCAGCGGATCGAACGCCGGCAGATCACATGGACAGTCGTCCAAGGCGTGGAAGCCGGCCAGCAGGCGCGCCAAATCGGCGGTGTCTGGTGTGGGGCCTCCGCTGACAGCGTGCCAGAAAGAGACGGGATGCTCGCTTGCGACGATCGGCTGCTGGCCGAGGTCGTACGGGCGCACCGTGGGCACGCCTCCGGCGTCGAGCCACCGGGCGACGCACAGCTCCCGACGCATCCGCGGCAACTGGTCGGCCGACCGGGCGATTCTCACCACAACCTGCTCGTCCGGGAGCAGGTAGATCGCGTTCTCCCCCACCCGGAGCAGCTCGGCGCGCTCGGCGGACAGATTGGCCTTCTTACAGGCTTTGTCCAGGACCGGAGACAGGCCCGATTCCGTGAACGTCGGGGTTTCAGACACCGCGTCAGACTACAAGAGCGTTCTCTTCCTCGACTTGCACAATGGTCGTAATCGCGTGGCTGTGGGCCCGCGCGCGGCGACACTGTATTCGCGCGCGCCGACAGGAAACGGGAATCTGATGTGGTCCGCCACCATCGCGTGTATCTGGTGAAAACAGCTCTTACCGACACCCGGGCCGGGCGGCGCTGGTGGCCGCCCGGCCCGCGCGGTGATCTCAGTAGCCGAAGCGGCGTCGCCGGTACCATCGGTCGGCCGCTGAGAACTTCTCGGCGATCTCGCGCCGCTGCCGCTCGGCCTCGACTTGGTCCCTCGGCGTCGCCCGGGAGAGGGGCCGCCAGGGCCGTCACGAAGACGACCATGATGATCTGGTCCTCGTGGGTGTTGTGCTCGTCCATGGCGGATGCACTTCCTCTCTTGTCGTTTCACCCCTTGGGGGCGAGAGAGGCGGTCGGACAGCATCACATGCCCGACCCCGGACTTCCCGGAGCTCCCCGGCGAGGAGGGAGGTTGGTCATCGCGGTCAGGCGGACGTTCCATCGCGAGCTTCCGCGCGAGCAGTGCCAGGCGTACGGCGAGAGTCGTGGCGGTCATGCCGTCCACCGTGGTGGACGACAGGCACGGAGGTCAGGGCCGAAACCGGTTCTGTGGATAACTCCGTGCAGACGGGACCGCATCGGGGTACGTCATCGGCATGGGGAAGAACACGGGCAAGGGCGACCGGACACCTCAGCAGAAGTCCGCGAGCCGCGCGCAGTCCTCCGCGGACAAGAACCCGACCGGCAAGCTCGCCAGGGACGGCGGACACAGCCGAATCCAGGCCTCCGCGGACCGGAAGGCGGCCGGCGGCAAGGGCGGCGGGAAGAAAGCCAGCTGACCGTGTGTGAGGCCCCGCCGGGGGTCACTGTGGTCGCCAGGGGATCAGAATTCGAGCGTCGTTGACACTGCCGGTCTGACGGACAGTGAGTGTGCTGTTCCGACAGCTCGTCCGGTCCTCGATGTCGATGGCGAGGACCTCCGATGCGTGGCAAGGGCCGGTCCGGCTCACCTCATGCGCGGCGGCACGCGAAAGATGGCGTGGGTGCACCGCGCGGTCGGCTAAACGGTCCGCCTCACTCCGGCCACATGCCTTTTCCACACGGCTCGGGTGTTGGGTCGTTCGGGGTGCCGCAGCATGTCCAGTACGTAGGTGGCGTGGAGCCTGGCCCATGGGTTGGGCTGCTCGGCCACAGAGGCCAGCCGATTGCGGAGTTCGGGGCTGTCGATGACGCGTGCGATGCCGACGTAGCGTCGGTCCTTGCAGCGGTAGGCCCTGGCCACGATGAGCTCAAGCATGGCGGCGAGGCGCTCGCGGGTGATGTCCTCGTGCCCGGGGACGGCGAGAGCTCGCAGCCAGCTTTCCTTGGTCCCCCAATGCCTGGCGTGTTTGGTCCACAGGTCCGGGTAGCGGGCCTCCCATTCCAGGAAGTTGAGGACGTAGGGCAGCCCGGGCCAGTGCGGCACGTCCTTCGCGGAGACCTGCTGCCAGATGCCGGACGGGAAGCCGTAACGCTGCGCGGCGATGTGCTCGGCGATGGACTGGCGGAACGCCGGATCGCTGTAGTCGGCGCGGGTGCGGTGCCAATGCCCGTTCATCCGCTGAAGCGCCGCCAACACGGCGGCTCCGGTGGCCATATGGTGCCGCAGGGCGATTTCCCGCTCGGCCGGGACTGCGGAAATCAGCCCGTGGGTCCACCCGAGGCGGGCCTCCCAACCTTCGTCCGACATGTGAGTCAGCGTATGGGTGATCGCGAGCTTGTGGATCAATCCCCGAGTCGTCCCGGCCGAGTAAGGCGGCCACGACCCGCCCCAGTGCGTCCGCCGAGATGGTCAGCTCGCCGCTAGCTGGCCGGCCGCTGGGGATGGCACTGTGCACCGGGATCGTCCGGATGGACGAGGCGATCTGGTGGTCCAGTCACGTGCCAGCGACCTAGCGGGCGGTGCGCGGGGGCGGCGTGGCTGAGCAGATCTTGGCCAATCTACAACGGGCAGACCTTGGCCAGCAGCGCAGCGGCGACCGGGCGCCGCGACCTGATCGTCATCCGCTGGCCTTCCAGATCTTCTGTGGTCCCTCGGGAGCGGGCCAGATTTGAATCATGTGGCGTTCGGCGTGACGATGCTCGTCGGGAGCGCGGCCTGCCAGTTCATAGCGGCGATGGCGGCCGGTGACCGAGACCCGGACCCGGTAGGTGCGGGATTGGCCCGGCTCGGCGGGGAGGTACTCATACCCCGGTGGGGCGGACTCGTCGAGGAAGTTGAAGCCGAGGTCGGGGCCGGTGAAGACCATGCCAACCTCGGCAATCTCTTCCCAGTCATCGAGTTCGAGCTCCGGTTCGCCCGGGAGGATGTCGCGCACGACCTCGACGATGCTGTCGGCCTGCCCGGTGAAGATCGCTGCCATGTGGCCGCCTGGCTCGGGAACGATGATGCCGTTTCCCCGGCCGGTGACGTTGGCGGCGTGCCGGCCGGTGGTGTAGTCACTGAGCCAATATTGGCCGGTGGCGGTCTCCACGCAGAAGTCAGTTCTGGGGACTGAGGTGTCGGGTTCCCAGGCCGGCCAGAGGTGTTCCTTCAGCCATAGCACCGGTTCTGGTGGCGCAGCCCAGATCTGGATCATGTGTTCTTCGGCCAGTTCATCGCCTCGCTCCAGAGAGATGTGCTCCATCTCTTCCGCGCGCTGGCGGCCCGTGGCGTGCAGGCGTACCCGGAAGCTGCCGGATGCTGCCTCACTCGACGTGGCCGGGGCGGGCAGGACGAAGTCGAGACCACCGTCCTCGGACAGGATGGATTCCACCCGGGCGCCGTCGTCGAGGAGCAGGCTGAACTCGATCGCCTCTTCCCAGTGGTCCAGGTCGGATTCGGGGCGGTGCGTCCAGGCTTCGATGGTCAGGGGGAGGTCGAAGCCGTACATGCCGGTGTGGACACACGCCATGTGGCGGCTGTCGTCGATCGCCACGAGCGGATGGGCGCCGGGGTCGTCGTTGTCGAACAGCGTGTCGAGGTTCGGCTCGGTCTGGTCCCGTAGCCAGTACTGGTGGTGATCGGCGCGCACGAGCCCGCGGTAGACGGTCTTGTCGCCGTCGCCGTCGCCGTCGTTGCGGCCGGTGGGCGTGCTGGTTCCCACGTCGCTCATCTTCCCTGCCCTGCATGGGCCACACGAGGAGGCGAACGGGGCGGGGCGCTAGGCGGCCTCCGCCCCGTTCACGGTTCGGTGTCAGACGGCGACGTTGAAGCCGTCTCCGACGTCCCGGGCCGATTTGGCGTTCAGGACACGGTTGGCGTAGTAGAAGTTCTTCAGCAGGGCGCCCTGGCTGTTGTTCTCACCGTGGGGCACCCAGTCGTAGCCGTTGCCGGCACGCGTGCCGCCCTCGTTGCTACTTGCGAAGGCGTACTCGTCGCAGGTCGGCTTGTTGTCCGGGTCGGAAATCGGCAGTGGCCAGCCCGCCGGCGGCTTCCAGCCCGGGGGCAGCTTGGCCTTCCCGCAGACCTCGTACCGGTTCTTGTCGGTCAGGTAGCTGTTGCGGTGCAGCAGCTTCGGCGCTCCCCGGCCCTGCCACCGGCGGATGTTGGCGCTGATGAACCGCAGGCCGCTCAGGGTGGTGATGGTCGGTGTGTAGTCGGGCCAGACACAGCCCGCGCCTTGGCCTTTCAGCAGATCATCGCACCGGAACTTCAAGGCGAACGGCGCCCGAAGCGTGGTGGAGGTCGCGCCGGGATAGGTCACCGACATCTGATGGGTGATCGCGCCGGTGTGCTTGGTCTTGGTGCTGTCAGTGTAGGCGACGAGGCCCTTGATCGTGGTGCCCGGCTTCATCAACCCCGACGGGACCTGGCTGTCGGCCTTGCACGGCGAGGAGCACATGCCCTTGAAGTGGGCGGTGATCCCGGCCCCGACTCCGGTCGCCGACGTGATGTGGATCGCGACCTTCTCGGCGAAGACCCGCTGCTTGATGTCGAGGATGATCTTGTAGTTCGTCGTGAAGGTCGCCCTCCCGATCGTCTGTCCGCCTCGGTAGACCTCTGCGTAGCCGCCGCCGTTCTGGCAGGCCGTGGTCCGGTCGTAACCGGGTGTGCAGTCCTCGGCCGCCAGCGAGCCGGGCGCGCCGGCCGCTATCGGCTCCATCGTGAGTGCGCCGCCTACGTGATCGCCGTCGCGGGCGGCGGCCGGTCCGATGGGCCGTGTCGTGTCCTGGCCGGCGTCAGGGTGGGGCGCCGATATCGCCGATGCCGGCGATGACCCGGTGATCAGTATCGAGGTGAAGCTGACGATTAATGCCGATATCCAGCTATTGCGCATCGGGGGGTTCCTTTCTCGGCGACCTGCGGGGGGTTACGTGGCTATGATCTCGCGGCTGGAGGGGCTCACGCTATCGTGTTAAACCCTGACACTGACCATCATCGGTTTTCGCTTTATCGCGACAGGCGCCCGATAAGTTAAATGAGAAGGAATGCCAGTTAGGGCTATTTATTTCAGATTTTTCCGTCTTGTCCGGTGACGGCGTGCCAGGAGGTCGGGACGGGCACCTTGGCCGGCCGTCGTATCCCAGCGAGCCGGCGGTGCGAGGCGCATCGGTCCGGGACTCTGGAAACTGCGGCGAGCCATGAGGTAGGGGCTGGTGCTATCAGCCAGGAGGCGGCTCAGCGGGGGTGGCCGAGGCGTCGCCTAGAGGTGAGGGCAGGGTTCGTGGGTCAGGTCTAGGCTGCGAGCACGGTGACACCATCACCGGCAACGTGCGGGAGCTCGTGTCCCAACACCCGGACGCCCAGAGCCCACATGCCATGGACCCGATGTGTGGCATGGCAGCCGCCCAGAGCGAGATCCTCAGGGAACGACTCTGTTAGCGTCAGCGGCGTGCCCGATTACGAAGCAGGGCCGTCCTCATACGACCGATGCGATTCAACGGCCTCACCGACACTGATCGTCCTGCGTGGTAACTCAGGAGCAGGAAAGACAAGCATCGCCCATGCGGTGCGGGCGGCTTATGGCCGCGGCCTGGCGATCGTCAGCCAGGACGTCATACGGCGCCAGATACTGCGCGAGCATGATGTGCCCGGCGGGGTGAACATCGGGCTGATCGATACGATCACCCGCCATGCGCTCGGAGCCGGCTATCACGTAATCCTCGAAGGGATCCTGGCCGCCGATCGTTACGGGCCCATGTTGCAGGCTCTGCGCCGCGACCACCCGCGCAGCGCCTGGTTCTACCTGGACGTCTCTTGGGAAGAGACGCTCCGTCGGCACGCAGGACGGCCGCAGCGAGCAGAGTTCGGGGCCGAGCAGATGCGGGACTGGTACCAGCCGCTGGGCCTGCTGCCCGATCGGTGCGAGACCGTGATCGCCGAGACCAGCACGCTCGAGGCCACGGTTCAACTGATCATGCGCGACGCGAGCCTGGCTCCGTCCTGCACCAGACCGTCCCACGACGCCTCCCCAAAATCCTGAGAAGGGCGCTCGCGGAAACGCCCCCCTGTGGCGCCTAAGGACTGCGAGGCTGCGCCTCATGCCTCGATGAACACGAGTTCCTCAGGCGGGTGGGTGAGCCGCACGGTCTGGCCGGTCACCTCGACGACCGTGTCGAATCCCGTGACGTGGGTGTCCGGGATGACGATGAGCCGGTCACCGCGGCTGGCGAGGAAGTTCGTGAACCCGTCAAGAGCTGTGCTTCCCGCGCCAAGGGCGATGTAGTCGACGAGACGGCGGAACAGCTTGGGGACAATCACGATCTGGTCGTCCAGATCGGTGAGGCTGGAGATGGTCGCGCCGCTCGTCGTCGCATCCTTCTGCCAGATCCCGGTGCCGGCGGTGCGGGCGTTCTGGGCGGCACTTGTCAGCTCGGTGCGCAGGTCCGGGTACAGCTGGCTGTAGAACGTCGGGTACACCAGCCCTTCGGCGAGGAGCTGATGATTCACGCTGCCCTGGAGAATCTCCGTGGTGACATACACCGGGCTAAGGTCGGCCTGGTCGCTGTTCCCGGCGTAGAGGAAACAGACCGGCCGGCCGTACTTGTCGGCGAACCGCGTGAGGATGTAGCCCGGCGTCTGGTCCGGAGTCGCGCTAGTGATCGTCTCGCCGTCGCGCTGGATGTCGGTGAAGCCGAGCAGAGCGAGCAGCCGGTCGGCGGCGGCGTGCGCGAGGTCGAGGGGCTGGTGCTGCGTCGTCCCGCTCCGCGGGGTGTAGTGGGTTTCGAGCGCGTCGATGGCGTCCAGGCGCAGCTGCACACTGCCGACTGCGGACAGATGGGCGCTCACGTTGAGCTTGGTGAAGGCCTCCTTATCGTCGGGATAGAAGTGGATCGAGTCCCCATCGGGCTGGCTGCGCACGATCTTGAACTGGCCCTTGACCAGACTCAGCGACATTCGGTGCCCCCCTTCTCGTCTCGTCACTCACCTGTGGTGACGAGAGGCACGTCCCAAGCTGGGACTTCTCCTGAGTCAAGCAGGGCACCGTGGTAAACGCCGGTATCTCAGCTGGCGCGCCGTGGCCAGAAGCGGTCCAGGACGTAGCGACGAACGTCCGGCGGTCGTGATCGCATCGACTCTGCGCCAACGCCAGCCTCGTCGGCCACCACAGCGGCCAAGCAATCGCCTGCGCCTTGAGGTCGGCCACCAGGACGCGGCCGCGATCCAGCACCGCGCAGCGGACGCGTTAGACGTCCCGCGCGGGAAGATCGCCGTGATGAGCCAAGACGCGCTCCTCTCCACTCGGTAAAGGACTTGAGGGTCCGCGGCACGGACCGTGACTACCGCGCTCAGGTGGAGGGCCACCTTCGCCGGTATCTGGGGGGCCGTGCGTCAATCGACATAGCCGGTCGGTTCCGGCGAGCCGACCGGCACGCCCCACGCCTCCTCGGCGATCCGAGCCGCCAGCTTGACCTGAGCGACCGCAGGCTCACCCCAGCCCAGCACCTTGGGTGCCTCCGCCAGCGACGTCATCAGCCGGCGGTACGTCCGGCCGTTGTCCGGATCGGGTTGGCGCTGTTCGAACGCGCCGATCAGCCCGACCATCCGGACCTGGGCGTAAGGCTCGCGGCGCGGCCGGTGGACCTCCTGATACCCCAGGTAGACCGCGTCGCTGACGACGACCTGGTTCTCCTCGAACGCCTCCCGAACTAGCGTGTCCACCAGGTCGGCATCGAACGATTCGGGCGTACCGCCTGGCAGGTTGAACTTTCCCTCATCGTCCTGGATCAAGACGCGGCCGGTCCTGGGGCAGATCAGATATCCGTAGACCTGAGTGATCTCCAGTCCTTCTGCGACGGGGGCCTCGTGCCAGAAGTACTTCGCGGCGGCGTCGGGAGTCATTCCCCGCACGTTAGTCAGCAGCAGGCTGAGCCGTCCTGGATAACGCGCCGGGTGGCAGTGAGCGGCCAGGGTGCGACGCGACCCGGCGCTCACGGCGTGAGGCCGCACGGCTATCGGCTGGCGCGGTCTTTGCTCGTGATGACCAGGGGTGACGACTGGGGTGCTCGGTTTTGGTCAGCAGTGCTCTCGGATCGCGTGCGGCAGGTGCTTGTCGTGGAGGCGTTGGGTGAGGGCGATGGCGATGTCGGCTGGGTCGGCGAGGCAGAGTTTGGCCAGGGTGCGGCAGATGCGGGTTTCGGCTTCGCGGGGGCTGATGCCGAGTTCGTTGGCGAGGCGTTCGCGGGTCCAGCCGGTGGCAATCAGCCAGGCGGTGTCGATGTCCCCATCTGTCAGGGTGGGCGTGGTGGCTGGCTGCCTGGTCAGCATGGTGGCGCCCTGTCGGGAGCCGGTGGTGGATGGTGACAGGCAGATCCAGGCGGGGGCTTGGGTTTCTTTGAGGGTGATGGTGATGGGGCGGTAGGTGGTGGGGTCGATCAGGCCGGGTCCGTGACGGACCACGTCCTCATACAACCGGTGGGATACCGCGATAGCGAAGGACGATCGTGTGGTGTCGAACGCGTTCTTGAACGCGGGGGCTTCCAGGAGCCGGAACAGGTGGATCAGGGCTTGGCCGGAGGCGCCGTTCGGGTCGAACCGTACGGGGCCGGCGTGCACGGCCATCCGGAGCCGGAGCCTGCCGGTGGCGTTGGCGACTTTGTTGTGCCGCGCTATCCCGGCCTTGATGTGACTGGCGAGTGAGTCGATGAGGGTCTCTGGTGAGATGCAGGGCGGCGTGATCAGCAGGATCCCGTCGCCGCGGTCCTCACGGTGGCAGATCGCCGGCGGAAGGCCTGCGTTCTGGCAGGCGTGCTCGATGATGCGGTAGAGCGCGTGGCGCAGGTGCTGCTGGACGTCGTCGTCCTGGCGGGTTCCGAAGGCGGCGATGTCGACGGCGAGCATCGCGCAGTGCTGGGACGGTGTCTGCGCGGGCCTGGTGCAGGATCGGCCGGAGGGCGGCGTGGTGGTCGTCATTGTTCGCTGTCCTGTTCGGGGGCCAGGTCATCGGCCCAAAAGTCGATGAGCACGTCGGCGGGAAGCTGGTGGGGCAGGGGTGTGATCGGCGGGATACGTCCGGCGGTCAGGATTCGCCGCAGGATCATCAGGCTGGCGGTGATCTCTTCTTCGAGTGATTGCGGGCCGGACGTCGCGTCGGTCATGCGTGGCACCGGTTGACGGGCTGTGGCCGGGTCGGTTGCTGTGGCGCACGGCATGGAGTTCCTCGCTCCGTGGTGGCTTCTCGGGGTGAGCGGTTCGACCTTGGCCTCTGAGCTGCGGGAGGCGGTAGGGATTCGCGCCTTCCCGGACGCATCCGGACGATCACGCTGCGGCGCCCGCAGGCAGGATCTGTGTGCCGGATGAGGCGTAACGCCTGAGCTTGGTGAGAAAGGATTGCTGCCAGCGGTGTCTACCGGTCACCCTCGAGGTCAAGGGCGGCCCCGCCCGGTGCCCTCACCAGCCGTCCGGTGTCCGGGACTGGGTTCTCCGGTTTGTCACATCCGGATCGGTCCGTACTTGAGGTTTATCTATACAGACGCCTGCCTGGATCCGCTTTCGTTGTAAGCGGCGCCGAGCTGCGACCGTATGTCGACCACCGTCGAGGCCATCTGGCCGTGGTGCCGTACAGCGGTCAGCCGAGTGCGGCGTTCGTGCCGCGAGCGCCCGGAGCGGTCCACACCCGGCACGGCAGCCGGCGCGCGGAGTAGGCAACGATCACATCTGGCTACGCTAGGTGAGTAAGCAAGTACTGAATGGGATGGTAGATGAGCAAAGACGCAACCCGGGCCGGTAACGATGCGGTGCACGTGCTGTGTGCCCAGCTGAACCAGCTCTACCTGCAGGTCGGCGCGCCGGCCTTCAGCGAGCTTCAGCAGTTGTCCGCCGAGTTGCGGACCACTCATCCGGGTGTGCACTACCTGTCTAAGAGCAGCATCAACGACACCGTCAGGGGCAAACGCGTCCGACTCCCCGACTGGAGGTGGGTGTACAGCTTCATCACCGTCTGCGGCGTCCACGCCGCACGCCACGGCAACTCCGGTGCCGACGACATCGCCGACCCGACGCGTTGGAAGGAGCGCTGGTACCGGGCCAAGCAGGGCACCCTTGACACCGCACCGTGGTCCTTCCCGACCGTCGACCTAGGCGACCCGTCCGCCGCGCAGTCGAACGACGCAACGGCGAGCGGCCACTCCGCAGACGAGGCTTCCCCAGCGCCCACAGGCGCGTCGCCCTCCCCCGCCGATCTCACCCGGGCGCGAAGATTCGGTGGGCTGGTCCAATCACTGACCGCGAGCCGCTACCGCAACCTGTTCGGTCAGCACGGCGTGGACCTGCTCGAGGCGGCCGAACGGCAGCACGATCTCGACGCATGCTGCCGCCTTGGCCTGCTTTTAATATGCGTCGGCTGCGCTCTAGAAGGTGAGGCATGGCTGTCGATCGCCGCCCGAGACGGTGATGATCCGATCGCGGTGGCACTCCTGCATACCTCCAGGACCCAGCGCGATGAGAAGGCGCCCAACCGCCTGGAATTCGCTGCAGAGTGCCTTTATGAGATGGCCGTCAGCGAGATGTACCGGCGCATGAAGACCGGCGATAGAAGTCCAGCCGACTGGATCGACCTGTACCTCGACATCGGCTCTCGCTACTGCCGACACGGAGACGCCGCCTACCGCCTGGCCATCCGCGACCGCGCGCATGGCCGAGACTGCGCCGCTGCACACTGGTTCGCCATGGCCGCCCGCAAAGGCCACCCTGTCGCCCCAAGCCGGTTCGAAGCGATTCATCGAGAGATATGGAGCAGAGCACTCGATGAAGACTGGCTAAACGGTCGTGCTGGCGACCCAGATGGCGGGGAACCTCCAGACGCGGCAGATGACGCCTCTGATCCTACGGAGGGTTGAGCGTCCACTGCCGGCACCCTGATATTTCGTCCATCCAACGCAGGGATCCTGCCTGTACATCAGGCCGGCAGTGAAACCGCGTCGCCGGAGGTCCCGACCGGCTGACGGCCGACCGGCGGAGGGCTGCCCGGTCGCCGCTCAGGGAACACGCTCCGTGGAAGCGCGCGGGCGCGAGGAGCGTACGTGTCAGTGCGCTCGCTCGTACTGTTCGATGACCGTCGCCGGAATACGACCGCGGTCGCTGACCTCGATCCCACGCGCCTTCGCCCACGCACGGATGTCCACGCTGCGTTGGCGGCTGGAGACCGCACGGCTTCGAGGCCGCCGGAGATCGCCCGCCCGCCGCCCGTGCTCCACGAACGGCGACAGACGATCGCGCAGTATTTCCGCGTTCTCGGCACTGAGGTCGATTTCATAGGCGACCCCGTCGATAGCGAACGAGATCGTCTCCTCCGCTTCACTACCATCCAGATCATCGATAAGTCGTTTAATGATCTGCTCGGCCATATTCATTCCTTCCTCGATGGATTCCCGATAACGATCGTAGCCAATGTAGCAGCACAGGCCGCTCCCGGGTCGCGGATAACGACTATCAATGATGCCCCTAAGGCGTGGCCCTACGCGCACACAGCGCACGATCAGAGTAACGCGTCAGACAGAACAAGGGCGGCGCTCCCGTTTTAGGGCAACCAGCCTCGCAAGCGAGGTAACTGATACCTGGGAACAGGAGTCAGCTCGACTGGCGCTTCCCGACCTATAGAGCGATGGTCTATCCGTGCGCCATTACAGATCACCCATGGCGCTCCAAGTGACTCTCGCCAGCGAAGGAATCGATCAACAATGGCCGACGCTAATTCCGCAAGTCCTGAGCCAGATCCGGAGCAAAGTTCGTCTCCGCGCGTCCGAAAGAACGGCCCCGGCGACCGCTCCGACCGCAGGACCTCGACACAGGCCGCCGCAGCGATTTGGCGGAGTAAGTGGATTCGCTTGAGCGGTCGGGTTACGCCTCGACGGCTCGGCGTGCTGTGCTGGCGGCGCACGTTCGCCGGAACGCCGCAGCAGGTGGGCGCCGCCCGCCGGTTCACGCACTACCTGCTCGCCGATGCCTCCGCGGCCGACGATGCGGCCTGGGTGACCGGGGAACTGGCCACCAACGCGATCAAGTACTCACGCTCGGGCCGTGAAGGCGGGGTGTTCACGGTGGAGGTACTGCGGTGGCGTCATTCCGTTCAGATCCAGGTCATCGACGGCGGAGGCGATGGCGAACCCCTCCTGCCCCCCACCGCCCCGGCTGCGCGCCTATCCAAACGCCGGCTTCGGCTCGAGGGCAGGCTCGGCCTGTACGGGGTCGGTGTCCTGGCCCGCCAGTTCGGCACCTACCAGCACCTGGACGGTAGCCGAGTCGTATGGGTCCGGCTCACGACCACCCCGGCCCTCGTCATCGGAGCCAACCAATGAGCGCCGCTCCCTTCGGCCCTCATCCCGTCAGCGATTCCCCCGAGGACACCCCGGCAGGAACCTGCCCTATCTGCCTTCGGCCTGCCGGACCAGGATGGGAATCCGAACTGGCTCGGCTCCGGCGAGAGATGCCAATGTTCGGATTCCTGTTCGACGGCCGCTACTGGTGGGGCGTCTACGGATCCCTGGTCATCGTGTCCGCCAGCGACCCAGAGTCGCTCCGCGAACGCTTCCCCGAAGCCGTACGGACCGCCCTTCAGAACGCCTGCCGCAACCGACACGGCAACCAGTAATGGCTTAGCAGAGGAAAGTCGCAGGCCATAGGTCAAACCTAGTGCCATTGGCGCCGGAAAGGTACACTGATGTCCTTTCGGTCGCACAGCGTTGCCGTGCTGCGGATTCAGGAACGCCGGTGCACAGGTCGGTGCCGCCGGACGCGCTCTCTGCGCGTCCGGCGACTAATTTCGACCGCTATAGATGATCGTGCGGCACAGGAGCGAATCCGGCAGGATGAGGTGAGCGTTTTTATGCTGAAGGCCAGGTCCGCGGACTCGAGACTTTGGCATGCTAGTGGTTTTGCGCAGGTGCTCTCTCAGCTGCGCTGTAACTTCAGCGCGCGAAGTAGGTCATGAACAGGTTAGACAACCGAAGTTCGGTGCACGCACAGCCGAATGCAGGGCGTGACATACTGGCGCCGAACTCGCAATATGCTCGAGAAGAGGTCGGGTAGCAGGGATAATCGCAACTATGTCCGATCCCACGCTGCTGCACCTCGATGGCCCGGCGACGATGAACCGATTCGACGAAATCCAGGAGGTCTACGCCGCTGCGTTCCCGGGCTACAGCCTCGACGATCAACGCTGGCGCGTCTCCCGTCAGGCCGCATCCCCGGGCTTCGACACCGTCGCAGCCGAAGCTTCCGGCCACCTCATCGGGTTCGTCTATGGCCTGCCCCTCGGCCCGAAAACCACCTGGTGGGACGGCCTGACGCCACCCCACGAAGCCGAGTTCACTGCCGAGCCCGGCACCCGAACGTTCGCGGTCATCGACCTCGCGGTGCTCCCGGCAAGCCGCGGCCAGGGCCTCGGCCGAACCCTCATAGACGAGCTCTTGGGCTCACGCTCCGAGGACCGCGCCACCCTGGCTACAGACCCGGCTAAACGGGCCACACAGGAGATGTACGAGCGGTGGGGCTGGCGCAAGGTCGGACAAACGCCCGGCGGTTCGCGCGCCACTCAGGCCGCGTACGACATTTACATAATCGCCTTGCGGCCAGGGGTGGACAGCAGTTCCCGGTAGGGCGCGATGGCAGGGTCCTTACGCCGTTCTACCGGAACGGCTTCCCACACCCCGCCAGCGAGCCGGCCCATGATCACCGTCCGATGCTCTGCAGGACAGCGCTCGTAAATCTCCATGGCGTGGTTGACGCCAGCCATGACGTCCCCCGCTTGCACATGCCCAGCAGCCTGCAAGAGCTTGACTTGCGTCGTGCTGCGAGGGTCGGCGTTCCCAAGGACCGCCAGAGCCCGGTCGGTTGCGTCGTCGAGCGGGCCGCGCTGCCCGAGATGCGCATGCACCCATGCGGCGGTGAACCGAATTCGGTCCTCGCCATAGGACATGGTTGACCCGATGTCCTGCGTTACCGACGACGGGAGCTGCGCGAACACCTCCTCAGCGTTCCGCAGCTCGGAAATCGCTTCGTTCCCGCGCCCCTCCATCGCCAGCAGTTGCGCACGCACGTTGTGGACGCTCGCCAGGCCGGCGCATGGCCGACCGCCCGACCTTTCGAAGACGGTGGCGGCCTGGCGAAGCAGGATGGCTGCCGGCCGGCGCTCATACAGCCCGCGAATCAGACGCTCCCCTGCGATCCACAGGCCCAGGTCAACGTCGCCCGACGCATCCGCAGCGTGCTGCGCGGTCATCCACCACGCACGCGCGTCCCTTGTCTGTCCGGTGTTGCCAAGCGACTTGGCCATCAGCCAGGAGAGCCCGGCGTTCACCCGATACCAGCGTGAGCGCTGAGGATCAGCCGAAGGCAGCCGCAACTTCAGCGATTGCAGGTCAACCAGGTCGGCGGCAAGGTCACCGATCAGCACGTCCAACGAGGTCGACAGGTAGGCGTACCCGTACTCGGCCACCTTCTCGTCCCATTCGTCCATTTGGAGCGAGATATCCCGGTGGAGGCTGTTTTCGACACTTCCCCGGATCGTTTGCAGCGCATCGGCGACCGGCGAAACCGTCGCAACACCGAGAGTAGCCAGAGCCGCCAACAACCGTCGCCGCTCCACGTCATCCTCGTCCTTCTCCCACGCAGCCTGGGTTCCGGCCGTCTGGGTGGTCGCTTTCCGGGCCTTCAAATAAGGGCCAAAGAGGTCTTCCTCGGTCTTTCCGGTGGCGCGGCAGTACAGCAGTTGATAGCGCTCACTAACGCCCCATTTGCCCGCTTCCCAGTCACGGATCTTCCGGGCGATATCTTGAAGTTTCGGCAGGGTACGACGCTCGCGCTCAGGAGCAGCATCGCGTAGCGCCTCGGCCATCCCCATGACGCTTAATCCCAGGTCTTTGCGTTCTGCGCGCAGCCTTACACCCAGTGTCGTCGTATCGGCAGTCATGTTGCGTGCACCTCGGCCGGATGATTCCGGATGACGAACCGCCATCCGCTTCCATCCCCCAGTATCACCTGTGATTTCCCCCGACCGCAGCGGTTCCATGACTGCCATAACGTCAACACCGCGACGAAGAGGGGACCGGCGAGTGCACGCACACATGCACGATCCAGAGTCCGCAGATATCGACAACGCCGAGGGGCGTAGGCAGGATCGCCTCCACCGACACGACGACCCGTCCCGACCGGAGCGCGCGGGGTTGCTAGCCGAAGATCCCGCACGTGTTCCGGAGCGCCGGAGCATGAACCGCACGGTGGACGGCCCCCAGGCAGGGGAGACAACTCCACAGATCAGGTTCCCGCAGCCCGAGTACGATCCCGATCGGCCCAATCCCGCTCGCATGTACGACTACTACCTGGGCGGCAAGGACAACACCTCAGCCGACCGGAAGGCCGCCGAGGAAGCCATCAAGCGGGTTCCCGACCTGCGGCTGATCGCCAGGGAAAACCGCAAGTTCCTTCAGCGGACAGTCAGATACCTCCGAGCTGTAGGAATCCGGCAGATCATCGACATCGGCGCTGGACTGCCCACGCTGACCAACACCCACCAGGTCGCCCAGAAACGCGCGCCCAAGACCCGCGTGGTGTACGTGGACAACGACCCGCTCGTCCTAGCCAACGGCCACGCCTTGCTGGCGACCAACGATAGGACGACGATCATTCAGGCTGACCTTCGCGACCCGGACGGCATCATCGGTCACCCCGAACTCAAGAAGCTGATCGACTGGGAGGAGCCTGTCGGTGTCCTAGCGGTCGCGGTTCTGCACTTCGTTCGTGATGACGAGGGCCCCTACGAATCGGTCGCGAAACTCCGCGCGGCGATGGCTCCCGGCAGCTACCTCGTGCTCAGCCACGCCGAACTCAATCAGCAGACGCAGCACGCGGCCAAGGTTTACGACGAAGCAAGCGCCCCCGGCGTGCCTCGCGCTCAGGAAGAGATCGAGCGCTTCTTCTCCGGCTTCCAACTCGTCCGCCCCGGCCTGGTTCCCGTATCAACGTGGAGACGCCCTGGCTATCGGGCCCTAGAAATCCCGTTCCTGGGTGGCGTTGGCCGAAAGCCCGAGGAAGTCTGCCATGGCTGACCAGCGCGCCCGAACGCTGATCGATCGCCTCTCTGCGGCTCTGAAGGGAAGAGGCCTGCGGATCGAGGTTGACGGGACCTGCGTGACCGCGATCAACGAGATCACCAAGGACGCGCAACTCATCCAGAGCGTCCAGATCCAGGAAGTCGACGGTGCGCTGATGTGGTGCTGGCTCTGGCTCGGCCCACGTCCAGTCCTCCGCGGCGAGCACCGGCCGGAGCCGGACGTCGAGCCGTTCTCCCCTGCCGACGAGATCGACTATGCCGCACGCCGAATAGCCATCGTCGTCTCAAGCCGTGTCGAGGAGTCCGCCGATGCGTGACGAACGGCTGGCGGCGATCGCCGCAGAGGTGGAGCGTCACCTTCCCGGCTGGGTCGTCGTGTCAGCGCCGTGGCATAGGGGGCTGACCGCGTTCGCGGCCTGCACGCGGGAGAAAACGGTCATCGACGCCGGCGATGCGGACACTCTCATCGCCCTCTGCCGCGCCGCCCAACTCGCCGACGTATCCAGCGCCCCCCTGACCCCCTAGACCTGGATGCGCAGCTCCGGGCCCGATGACAGGCG
Source organism: Actinoallomurus liliacearum (assembly GCF_039542035.1). NCBI lineage: Bacteria > Bacillati > Actinomycetota > Actinomycetes > Streptosporangiales > Thermomonosporaceae > Actinoallomurus > Actinoallomurus liliacearum. Next base: position 172,634 of record NZ_BAABHJ010000039.1, on the reverse strand, counting down.
CGTCAGCTTACTTGTCGGGTACCGGGCTGCGCGCACCAGTCACTCCCATCCCGTACTCGACCACCGGGCGGACCGAAAAAACCAAGATGACAGGTAACCACATCAGCAACGCGACCGTAGGCGCAGTGGTGCAGGCCCGCGCCATCCGCGGCGACATCCACATACACACGCGGCCCGCTGCCCGCATCACCCCTCGCCAGCTCCCCCGTGGCCCCCGGCTGCTGGTCGACCGCGAGGAGGTGCGTAAGACCCTCGACGACGCGCCGGCCGACTCGACGATCCTGCTCGCCGGTTCGGGCGGCGCCGGGAAGACGGCCCTTGCGCTGGCCTGGCTCCATCGAAAGGCCGGCCGCTATCCAGACGGCCAGCTCTTCGCCGACCTGCGCGGGTACTCCAGCGGCGGCCCCATCCCACCCGGACGCGTGCTCGGGGAATGGCTGCGCGCACTCGGCGTCGCACCTGAACAGATCCCGGCTTCCCTAGATGAACGCTCGGCGCTGTTCCGTTCGCTCACCGCCGGGAATCGATTCGCGGTTCTGGCCGATAACGCCGCCTCCACCGCCCAGATCAAGCCGCTGTTGCCGGGCCCGGGCTGCCTGATGGTCGTGACGGCCCGCGACCTGCTCGGCGGCCTGCTGGTCAACGGCGCCAGAGCCCTGGCCTTGGGACCACTCGAGGAGAGCCTGCCTGGAACTGCTCGATTCGCTGATCGGTCCCGAACGACGCGGCGCCGAAACCGCCGCCGCTCGCACGCTGGTGCACGCCTGCGGCCAGCTGCCCTGGCCGTCTGCCTCACCGGCGCGACCCTCGCCACCCACCCCGACTGGCCGATCGCCCGCCTGGCGCACGGCTTAACACTTCCCGCATTCGACACCGACGACGGAGCCATGACCGAGATCTTCGACAGCGCCTACAACCACCTGCCCGACGACGAAACCCGCCGCCTGTACCGGCTGCTGAGCCACCACCCCGGACCCGACATCACACCGGAGGCCGCCGCCGTCCTCGCCGACACGACGATTGAGGCCGTGACCCCCCGGATGGAGCAGCTCGCCGAGGCCAACCTCATCAACGAGACGCGAGGCCGTTTCTCCTTCCACGACCTCGCACACGATCACGCCTGCACCACCGCGAAGAAGTACGGAGCCGGTGATGATGCGACCGGGGCGTTCGTTCGCTGCGCCTACTGGTACCTGCGCACGGCGGCCGCCGCCCAGAAGGTGCTGATCCCCGGCCGTTGGTATCTCGGGCGTGTCTTCACCGAGGCACCCGACGCCCAGCTCACCGACAGAACCGCATTGGAGTGGCTCGCGGCCGAGCGCCTCAACCTGCTGGCCATCGCCAACGTCGCCCACCAGCGGGGCCTGCACACGCTCGCCTGGCAGATCGCCGAAGCGTGCTGGGGGTTGTTCGTCCGCCGCCGTTACTACGACACCTGGATCAACCTGTATGAGACCGGTCTCAAAGCCGCTCGCGTTGCCGGGGACCTTGAAGCACAAGCCCGGATGCTTCAAGGCCAAGCCAGCGCCTTCCTGGGCATGCGCTGCTACGACCGCGCAGAAGCTCTCGCCACCCGAGCTTTGGGCCTGGCAGTCGACAGCAGCCACCGCCATGCCGAAGCGACTTCACTGGAACTGATCGGCCTGGTCGAACTCGGCTGCGGCGATCATGCCGACGCCCGTGAGCATTTCGACGCGGCACGCGAGATCTACCACGACCTCGACGACGAACGCGGGGCCATGCTCATGACCCGTCACGAAGCCGAAGCCGACCTGGCAGCGAAGAACTACGGCAGGGCAATCGAGCTGCTGACGGAGGCTGAGCAATGGTGTGCCGTCCGGCCAGAGGAAAGCTACCTGCGCTCACGCTGTCTGATTCGGCTCGGACGCGCACACCGTCTCCTCAGCCACCACCAAGCCGCCCTGGACACGCTGGAAAAGGCACTAGACCTCAGTAGGGCTACCGACGCCCACCAGCAGCAGGCCGAAATCCTCATCGAGTTCGCCGACCTGGCCGCCAGCATGGGCAAGCCCGACCTCGAACAGCGGCATCTCCGCGAGGCCCACGCCATCTACACGGAGTTGGGCGCTGCGGAGGCGGCGACGGTCGCCAGCCGACTCGTCCCCAAGACCGAATGAAACCGCTCGTCTTACCCCCTCCAGGCGCGAGAGAGATCATCGTCATGTTCCAGTCGCAAGGCCCGGAGCGGCTGCCTGAACACAATGTCAGAGAGATCTTCGGTGCCAGCCGGTGGCAGGTCACCCGCTGGGCCAGTGGACTACCTCAACACCGGAAGACCATCCTCGGCGTCCGCGAATACCGTCGTACGGACGTCGAGCAGCTGGCCAACAGTCCCGGCAACCCAGGCGCGCTTGCCCGCGAGCAGCTTGGCCGCCGCTCGTCAGTGGGCGGCCGCAGCGCCCCGCAGCGACGCCGCCCGCCGGATACGGAAGGGCGTTCACTGCCGTCGTCGGAATCCTGCTGGACCTGATACCAGCGCATCGGTAGCGCGCCGGAGAACCGAGCCGCGCAGCTCCTGCTCCTGGAACGCCAGGGCACCAGATACTGCGACGGCATGCTCCACCTGCCCAGCGGCCACCTCGACGAAGGAGAGCCCATTCGCGCCGGCGCCGCCCGCGAAGCCCACGCGGAGACCGGCGTCCGGATCGACTCCGCCGGCCTGCGGCTGGCCACCGTCGTCCACCACCGGCAGCGGCCCGACCTCGCCCGCGTCGGCATGTTCTTCGCGAACAACCGATGGGACAGAGAGCCCTATAACGCCGGACCCCACAAATGCGGCAAGCTCTTGTGGTGCGACCCGGCCGTACTGCCGTCGAACACGATCGACTACCCGGCCGCCGGCATCAGGGCCGATCTGGCTGGAACATCCATCACAGCCCACGGCTGGTGACCGAGCTTTCCCTCGAATAGCGCGAACCCGCCCCGCCCTCCAAAGAGGTGCGGGGCGGCTTCTCGTTGACGTCGGGGCGCTAGTAGAGGTTGTCACCCTGCCGAACACTCAGGTCAGCGCTGCGGGTCCCGACTCAGCTTGACCGAGTGGAGCAGCGGCGCGGTGCCCTGACCGGCAACCGCCACATCATCGGGTGAGATTCCGAGCGCGTCGGCCGCGCGGCACTGGATCGCGGTCGCGTACTCGGTGCTCACATCGGACAGCAGGCGGATGGTCGCTTGCCCGCCGTGGTGGCGGATGAGGGCGCAGCGGCGGCGCAGGAGTGGTCCCAGGACGTCGAGGAGGTCGCGGGGCCACAGGCCGCCGATTTGGTTGTCGTCCGCGCGGCCGAGCAGCCGGAGCCGGCTGCGGTCATCCAGGCGGCCGAGGTCGGTGGTGCGTAGCCGGTCATCGGCTGCTGGCTCGGTGAGGTCGAGCGGTATGCCGATGGTCGGGCTGGTGAGCTCGATGACGGGCTCGCCGCCGGCGGTGTCGACGATGGTGCGTACGCCGGGCATCTCGGTGCCGACGGTTCCGAGTGAGTTGATGCCGGCTTCGGCGTCGAAGTGGGTGAGGCTGGCGGTCTCGGTGAGGCCGTAGCCCTCGCGGAGGTCGATGCCGTGGTTGCGGTAGTCCATGACCGCGGTCGTGCTGAGCGGCGCGCCGCCGGAGTCGACCAGGACGTGACGCGGCAGCGGGCCAGCCGCTTGAGCGTGGTCAAGGATGACGGGGTTGGCCAGGACGATGAGCCGGTCCGCCGTACCGGCCAGGTGCTTGGCGTCATGGAGGACCCGTGGGAGGGATCGGCTGAGGTGCAGGCGGGCGCCGAGCCGGGCGGCGAGGAGAACGCCTGCGACGAAGGTGAAGTTGTAGGCGGCCGGGAGCGCCGTAACGATGATGCTGTCCTTGGTGACGTGGTAGATCTGCTCGTACCAGGCGGTGACCTGGTCCAGCTGCGCACGGGTGAACCCGTACCCACGCGGCGTACCGGTGGTGCTGCCGGAGGTGAACATCGCCACGTCCCAACCGCCGCGGACATCCCCGCCGGTGTGCGCGTCGGCGCGGACCCGGCGCTCGTCGATCTGCACGACGGTCCCGTCGGGCAGGGCGCCGGTCGGCGGGCCGGGAAGCAGGACGAGGCGATGGCCGGCCTGCAGCGTGGCCTGCGCGGCCGCGGCGATCCGGGCCTGGTCGGATCCGTGCAGCAGGTAGGCGCTGGGCTGGCTGATCGGGCGGGTCAGGGGCAGGTGGGTTTCCTCGGCGAGGACCTGCGCGGGTGCCGGGTCGGTGCCGGTGGTGGAGATCGTCCAGTCAGGCATGCCATATCTCCTCAGTGCGGGCGGTGTGCTCGTGAGTGACGAACTGGGTGATGGCCGCGACGGCGGCTGCCAGGGCTTCGTTCGGGCGTTGGCCGGCGGTCCGGGGAGGCGGTGGCGGGCCGGGGGCGGCCGCGCGCATTGGCACGCCGATGTCGGGGAGCCGGACGGTCAGCAGCGCGATCCCCGGTGCGGGCGCTTCGATCGCGGCGTGCCGGAAGGCTTCCTCGGTGGCGGCTTTGGCCGCGGCGTAGATCAGTGTGCCGGGTGCCGGGGCGCCGACCACGTCGCTGGAGACGAGCACGACGGGCAGCGGACGCGGCAGCAGCCAGCTGGCGGCGCGCAGCAGTTGCAGGTGGGCCAGGCAGTTCACCTGCATGCACGCGGTGAACGCGTCCGGGGTGAGGTCGTCCAGGGTGGCGCGGGAGTCGACGCCCGCCGCACACACCAGCGCGGTGATCGGAAGCCCATCGGCGAGGTGTTCGGCGGCCGCCGTGGTGGCGGCTGGGTCGGCTAGGTCGCAGGGCAGGAAGTCGTGTCCGGCGGGTAGCCGGGCCGGGCGGGCCCGGCCGACCGCGCACAGTTGGCCAGGCCACGCCGGGACCAGGGCGGCGAGCAGTTGCTCGCCGACCGTCCCGGTGCCGCCGGTGAGCACGAGCACGTGGTCATTCATCGCAGAGGACCACGCGGCCGGTGGCGGCGTTAAAGTGCACGGTGACCAGCCGCAGCGGCAGGCCGAGTAGCTTCAGGAGCTGGCGGACGCGGCCCTGCTGGACCTCGTAGTAGTCCTCCAGGACGTTCAGGTGCGCGGTCACCGGCGCGGCCTGGTCGAGCACGTCGGCCACGAGCGCGGTGATGTGCGGGTCGGGCCGGTGCGGGTCGGTGACGTCGGCGAACCGCCGGTAGTACTCGCCGAGCTCGGCGACCTTCTCATCATGCGGCTGGTCACCGGACAGGATCTGCGTGGCCTGCTCGTGCACTCCGACCGTGAGGCCATACCGCTCGGCGAAGTACTGGTCGAACCGTACGGGGGCGGTGCGGTAGGTCAGCAGCGCGGTCTCGAAGAACACGCAGCCGGTGATCGGCGTACCGTCGATGCCCTCGAACAGCTCGCAGTGGCTGCCGTCGGGCAGCGGCAGGAACAGGTTGCCGCCGCGGCGGTCGAACCGGTTGCCGAGCTTGGAGTGGCGCAGCCGCTGATAGAGCGCGACGACGATGGCGCGGATGATCGGTGAGGACTCACAGATCAGGTGCATCGGCGCGCCGCCGAACGTCTGCCGCAGGAACTGGCGGTAGGTGGTCGGGGCGAGCCGGACCAGGACGTGATCGTCGTCCATCATCGGCGTGAGCACCGGTGGGCAGGTCTGCTGTTCGGCGAGCAGTTCCATCAGCGCGGCGCCGATGGCCACGCCGGTGTCCTGGTCGACGTCGAGGTCCCGGTCCAGGTGGATGTGGCCAGCCTCCATGCTGACCAGCTCCGGGCCGATGTAGCGGGACAGCAGGAGGCGGGCCTCCTCGGCCATGGCCTGGTGCGTGACGGCGCCGGTTTCCGGTGGCGCGGTCAGGGTCGCGGCCGTGACGTTGCTGGTCTGCTCGGTCACGGCGGCGGCTGCGAACGCGTCCGCGCTGATGCGGTAGGCGCCCTCGCCCATCGGAACGACGGTGCTCTGGCCCGTCGTCAGGGTGGTGATGGTCGGGAGCTGCCGGGCGACGTGGCCGATGACGTCGTCGGTCTCGGGCCGGGCGCCGGGCTGGTAGGTCCAGGAGGCCGCGCTGACGCCGCACGGGTCGGCCTGGACCACCAGGAAGTCGACGCCTGTGGGCAGCTGCTGCTCGTGCGCGTGCGCCCACAAGGCGAGCGCGGCCTCGACCGGGGTCAGGTACTCCAGGAGCGCGGACAGCTCGTAGCGGAACTGCCGGCGCAGGCGGCGCCGGGCGCAGCGCACCGCCATCCAGTAGTCCGGGGTCGCCGGCGGCGCGGCGATGGTCACGTCGCCGGTGTCGGTCTCGGCGGCGGGGTCGGGCCGCAGCCACGGCGTCGGCAGCAGGCGGCCGCGCTGGGCCAGCCGGGCCCGGGTCACGATGACCAGCTCCGACAGGACCTTCAGGGAGTCCGGGAGCCGGTCGGAGCCGCGTAGGCGGCGCAGCGCGTGCTCCTCGACGCCGGCCTGCAGGCCGAGCTGGCCGATGTCGACGATGCGGGAGAAGTGGACGAGCTCCTGCTGGATCTCGCTCGCCTCGCCGGAGATCGTGCCGGTGCCGTGTTCGAGGTAGGCCGCGGCCAGGTCGACCGGGTCGATGCTGCCGGCGTCGACGTCGGCCAGGGCGGACAGGAACTGGGCGGGCACGTCGCTGCCGTGCAGGGAGGCCAGGACGGCCAGCCGGCGCAGCAGCCGGTCGAGCGCGCCGGCCAGCGCGTCGGGCGACAGGTCGGCGGTGGTGGCGTGGTCGAGGGCGGAGAACGCCGCGAGCAGGTCCCGGCTGAGGCTGGTCTGATCGCGGTAAGTGCTGGTGAAGATCATGAGCGCTCCCTGACTTGAGGGGTCTTGGGGGTCAGTGAAGAGCGCCCCGGGTCCGGGCGGAAGGTCGGAACGTATTGAAGGCATTGCAATCGGTGGGCATGCTGGCGGCATGGCGCGTCAGCGAAGCCGCCCCATCCAGAACCCCGCGTTACGAGCGGCGATCGACCAGGCCGGATGGACCCTGGCCGCCGCCGCCGGAGCCATCAACGCGGTCGGGGCCGAGAACGATCTCCCTCTGACCTACGGCGCCGGTGCCATCGCGCACTGGATCGCCGGCGTCGTCCCGCGCGACGAGACGATCCCCATCACGGTCGAGGCCTTCGCCGGGCACTCGGCCGCCCGGGACTGACGGCCGAGGATCTTGGCTGGGATGCCCCGGCGATGACCGACATTCGCGCGGACCCGTGGCAAGGTGACCCCGTGGCGTGGCTGATGCGGCTGGCAAGGAGTGACATGGACCGCCGAACTGCACTGGCCACCGGCCTCTACAGCCTGGCCGCCCTCACGATGCCCACCGCCCCGCACCGCATCCTGTCCCGCTCCGGGCCCGGCCGCCGCGCCGGCGCGGCCGACGTCGCCCGGATCCGCGCCACCACCCGCCACCTGGCCGATATGGACGACCTGTACGGCGGCGGGAACGCCCGCGCCGCGGTCGCCGGATACCTCGCCGGCGAGGTCGGCCCACTGCTGCGCGGCACCACCGGCCGGGCCCGCCCGGACCTGTTCCGTGCCGCGTCCGAGCTGACCTACCTGGCCGGGTGGATGGCCGTCGACGCCGGCGCGAACGGCCTGGGCCAGGGGTACTACATCGAATCCGTGCGCCTGGCCGAAGAGGCCGGCGACCCGCTGCTGCGCGCGACCGCGCTGCGGTCCATGGCCATCCAGGCGATCGAGCTCGGTCACCCGCACCGGGCCGTCGACCTGGCCGAGGCCGCGGTGTCCGGGATCCGGCGCGGCTGCCCGACACGCACCCGCGCCTGGATCACCGGCGCGCACGCCGAGGCGCTGGCCGCCGCAGCCGACGGCCGCGACGCCCGCCAGGTCCTCATCCGCGCAGAACGCGACCTCGAGCGCGCCGACTCCCTCCCCGAGGACGCCTGGTACGGCGGCTACCGCCGCGAATCTTTCGAGCACCAGACCGGCACCCTCCTGGCGAGCCTCGGCGACCTGCCCGAAGCCGAACGGCACCTGGCCGCGTCCGTGAATACGCGCCGGCCGATCGAGCGCCGCACCCGTGCGCTGATCGCCGCGCGGCTCGCCCGGGTCCAGTACCGCCGCGGCCGCCGGGACGCCGCCGCGCAGACCCTCGGACGGATCCGCGACGAGCTGCCGACGGTCGCCTCGGCGCGTATCCGCCGCGAACTGGCTCCCCTGCCCCACGACCTGCTCCCGGGCACCCTTCACCGAAATCACCGGAGATGATCACGCGGCGTGGTTACCATCGGCGCGTGACCACGCCGCAATCCGTGCAGCCGGCCGCCACAGCCGTACGCCTACGCTGGGGGGAGTTGCCCGCGCCGCTCCGCGAGGGCCTGGCCGAGCTGCTCGGCGACATCGCCACCGCCCACGTCCAGGGCGGCGGCTTCACACCCGGTCTAGCCGCCCGACTCCAGCTCGCCGACGGCCGCCGCGTCTTTGCCAAGGGCATCCCCGCCGCGCACCCGCTCGCCGGGAAGTACCGCGACGAAGCCGCGACCACCCGGGCGCTTCCGGCGGCCGCGCCTGCGCCCCGGCTTCACTGGGACGGCCAGATCGCCGACTGGGTCGTCCTTGTCCTGGACGACGTCGAGGCCCGGCACGCCGACCTGTCACCCGGCTCCCCGGACGTTCCTCGGGTGGTGGCCACGATCGCCGGCCTGGCCGACGTCCTGACCCCCTGCCCCGTCGACGCACCCGCCGCCGAGATCGAACTCGCCGACTTCGTGCACGGCTGGGGAACCCTGGCGGCCACGCCGCCCACCGACTTGGACGAGTGGACCCGGCGGCACCTGGACGACCTGGCCGCGCTCGAGACCGCCTGGCTCCCGGCGGCCGCCGGCGACACGCTGATCCACGGCGACGTGAACACCTCCAACCTCCTCATCGACCCGGAAGGCAGGGCGTTCCTGATCGACTGGGCGCAACCGGCCCGCGGGTCGGCCTGGCTCGATGTCGTCGACCTCGTCCCTCACCTGATCCTGGCCGGGCACACGCCCGCCGCAGCGGAAGCCGCGCTCGCCGACGTACCGGCCTGGCGGGACACCGACCCGGCGGTCATCACCAGCTACGCCGCGGCGTTCGCCGGCTACTGGGCCCGCAGCTCACGTCAGCCAGCGCCGCCGGGAGTCCCTCACCTGCGCAGTCACCAGGGACGGGCCGCTCGTGCGGCGATCGCCTGGACGGTACACCGCACCGGTTGGGAGTAGTCGCGCTGGAGGCGGTCAGAAGTCGGGTTCCTCGACGTACCGGGGCACCCGGCGGTAGTTCTGACCGGGTACGGGCTCGAGGTCGACGGCACGCATCCACACGTCAACACCGCGCCAGAGGACGTGCTCTCGCGCGAGCCAGGCGACGTGGGCGTGCCAGGCGCCTCTCTTGTCGCGCGCCCAGCCGAGCAAGAAGACGTATCGGCCGGTCGCCTTGATGCGGACGACCGGCGCGAACATCTCCGACATCTTCACGATTCGAACAGGCTAGCGATAGGGGTGCGGAGGAAGTCGCGGGCCGCCTACCGCACCGGCCCGCGATTCTGACTCTAGGTAGTCATTCATTGACAAAGAGTGTTCGCCTGGCGATGCTTGGCAGGCACGCGCTCCGCCCCTGCCCCTGGAGAACCTTCCCCAGTGCCTGTCATCCCCCGTGTCCGCAGATCAGCCTTCGCCGTCATGGCGGCCGCCGTGACCGCTGCGGTCCTGGCACCAGCCGCGCCCGCGTCGGCGGACCCGCCCGAAGCGCCGCCGGTCGCCACCGCCCGTAAGGAACTCGCACACCTGACCATCGCCGCGCCGCATTCGATGGCCGGGTACTCCAGGGCGAAGTTCCCGCATTGGATCGAGCAGGGCAACAACTGCAGCACCCGCGAGGTCGTCCTCAAACGCGACGGCCAGGGCGTCACCACCGACGCCGAGTGCCGGGCGGTCTCGGGCACCTGGATCAGCCACTACGACGGCAAGATCCTCGCCAGCGCAGCCGGGGTCGACATCGACCACGTCGTCCCGCTCGCGAACGCCTGGCGGTCCGGCGCCGATGCCTGGACCACTCCTCGGCGCAAGGCCTTCGCCAACGACCTGAGCGACCCGCAGCTGATCGCGGTCTCGGCCGCCAGCAACCGAGCCAAGGGCGACCAGTCACCGGACCAGTGGAAGCCGCCGGCCGCCTCCTACTGGTGTACCTACGCCCGGATGTGGACGCACATCAAATACCTGTACGCCCTCAACGTCACCCAGCCCGAGGAAACGGCCCTGACCACCATGCTGGACACCTGTCACTGACATGGCCGAGCTAACGTCACCATTCACGGCCGCACCGGGCGGGGTGATGACCGACGATGTCGGCGTCATCACCGGCAACCTCGAACTGCGCACCACCTGTAGCCCCGGCGGGGCCGTGGCGGTCCAGGTTCGCTACGCGGGCGCCGAGGAGTGGTACCGGCTTGGCGTCGCTGACGTCACGTTGCATGACGGACGCGACCACCAGGCGGTCCACCAGGCACTTCTTGGGGTGTTACACCGCCCAGAAGGCTGATCCGTTTCGCCGTGGTGAGCTGCTGCTCTGCGGTGGCTCACCACGGGGCGGCAGCACTCGCGATCATCCATAGACGTTGCTTCCAGGACACCACCCTCCGGAAGCGAGGAGCCGTGCCGCCCTATCGGAAGGTGCGGCCGAATGGGTCTCCGGCCTGCTGCCGAGCAAGACTGAAACAAGAAGTGTCCCGGCGGAACGGCTGCATGCAGCCGTTCCGCCGGGACGCTCATGTTCAGCCTCCCCCGGTCAGATCAGGGGAAGACAGGAGTCACCGGTCACTTCTGCGGCTTGTCCCACGGCGCGTCGGACCGCTCCTCGGACGGCCCGGACTGCCCCTGGGACGGCCGGGACTGCTGCTGGTCCGAGCCGGTGTTGTTGTTCGAGTTGGTCGCCATGGTGTTTCTCCCTGATCTAGTCCGTCCACGCTGAATGCGTGGGCCACCTCCTGTTTGAAGGGGCCAATCGACACTGTTCGGGCACGACAGGGAAACGCACGCCGCGGGAAGAAGATGATCTGACACGTTCGAAGCCGGTCAACTCGGTCTCGGGCAACGCGGAGCGCCCCGCACCCGCAACGACGGGTACAGGGCGCTGCTCATCGGCCACGGATCAGGCGCGCTTCCACCGCCACCGGCCGTTCGAGTACTTCACGCACCGGTACCGCTTCCCCGTCTTGTACGCGTACCCGTAGTGCTTGTGCGCCGCAGCCGGGCAGAACGAGCCTGGCGTGATGCACGTCCAGTGCGAGGTCCCGGCGGCCTTGTGCGCGTGGCAGCGCGCCGTCGAGATCGCGGGGGCGGCATTCGCCGGCGCGGCGACGGCGGAGATACCGCCACCGATGATCGCGGCAGCCGCAACGGTGACCGCGAGGTTCTTCAGCATTCGACTCCTTCGGCGAGTGCGAAGCGGGGGATTCGGGAACAAGCTGTGTTCTACCGGCTACCGGACGGTCGGCGCATGGCTCTGGCCAGACCCGGACGGCCAAGGCGGGAGACGATTGGAGAGGGCAACCCCACGCGCGCTTAAAGCGTCTCTGGAGGCTGGGCAGCAACGATAATCGGCGTGTCGGGAGCTGACCGGATTCGGACGGTAACGCAACCGGTCGCCCAGGACGGCGCGTCATTCCCCTGCACCCGAATTGCAGGAGTCCCCATGCGCCGAACCCTCACCGCAACCATCACCGCCGCCGCCCTCGCATTTCCCCTCACCGCCGGCACCGCGTCCGCAGCGACCCGACACCACATGCTGATCAGCGGACCGAACGGGGCGAGCGCCAAGCCGTCCTGGGTATACGACAACAACCCGAACCCGAAGAAGTCAGCGCTCGCCATCGCCGCTACGGCGTTCAACACCGCCCACGACGCGCTGATCCCGCTGAAGGGCACCAGCCTGTGTCTGCAGCGCAAGTCGACTCGGGGCGGCAACTGGCACAAGTTGACCTGCCGGATGACGGACCGCTACGGCGACGTCCGGTTCGTGCTGCAGTCCGCGCCGCACTCCGGCTGGTACTACCGGATCCATCACTACAGCTCGAAGTACTTCTACGCAGCTACGAGCCGCACGATCCACCCGGTCTACTGATCCCGGACCCGATCAAGCCGCCCCGCCCTCCGCGAGGACACTGTTGGCGAATCCGCCCCGTCGGCCCAACTGGCGGGGCGGAGCGCCGCTGATAGGAACTGTCCAGTTAACCGTACAGTCCCCACCTGAGCGGTCCTCCGATGCTGCTGCCGTCTGGGCCTGGGGTGCCTGGCCGAGGGTGCAGGCGGACGGCGGTGCGAGCGTGGGCGGCCAGTTCGGGAATGTCTTCGGTGATGTCCACGATCGGTGGAGGAGTGGTGTGAGGCATGCGGGCCATCTTCTTACCCAGCGCCGACGGAACGGTCTCGATTCTCGATCCCGCGCGCGATCGGGGCTCCCTGCTAACGACCCTGCGCTTGAAGCCGAGTCGAAGGCGTCTGCCGCGCTCATGGCCGGTTACGAGGGCGTGGCCGCCGGACGGGAGCAGTCGTCGTGTTCTGGGTCTGACCCGCCTTGCCCGGTCCAGGCGGTCCGGATCTGACGGAACTCCTTGTAGGATCCGCCGATCCGTGAGCAAGCGCAGGGCATCTACGTGCGGCGATGTTGGAGCTAAACAACGGATCGGTGCCTGATTTCCGGTTGATCATGAGCAATCGAGCGCCGCCTTACCCATGAATCAGCAGCGTTGGAGTCCGTCCTGACCTCGGGTGGCTCATGAGCGCGCCACGCCAGAAGTGTCGATCTTGGTCTCGCCTGAGTACGGCCTGACGTCGGCCGGTCGGGCGTGGCTTGTTGGCTGAAGCTGGGGCCGGGATGCCGGTGACAGGCAGCGGCGGGCTCGGGGTTGTCAGACGCTGACCTGCCGCGCCGTTCGAGGATGCGGTAGGCGGTTAGCTTGATCGGGTCCAGGGTGAGGACTGCGGCGAGTGCCCAGCCCCAGGACAGGCTGAGGAGGTCCCAGTCGATGGGGCGCATCAGGAAGCCGGTGAGGGCGGTCGCGGTGGCGAGGGCCTGGGTGCCGATGACGGTGCCGAGCAGGATCCACGGCGGCCGGTGGGACCCCCGCTGCGCTCACCGGCCAGCGGCGTAGCAAGGTGACCGCGCTGTGGCCGCCGCCGACCGGCCGACCGTCGCCCCTGGGAGGCGGGCTTGCGGCCATCTGGCTGAACGAAGGACTCGCCGAACGCGCTGGATGTCTACGACTCTGTAGACCGTCTACGTTAGTGTAGTCATCCAACTACTCTGAGCGACAAAGGTGGGTGGATGTCGGAGATGCGGAGTCGCCGCGCGGCGGGTGTGTTGGAGGCGGAGGTGCTCGCCGCGTTGTGGGCGTCGGCCGAGCCGTTGACGCCTGCCGAGGTTCAACGACGGCTGGGTGGTCGTCTGGCCCGGACGACGGTCGCGACGATCCTCTCCAGGTTGCACGACAAGGGGGCGGTGGACCGGCGGAGGTCAGGGCGGTCGTTGTTCTACACGCCGGTGCATGACAGTGATGGGCTGGTCGCACGCCGGATGCACACGGAGCTGGGCAAGGGACGCGACCGGCGGACCGTGCTGGCCCGGTTCGTCTCAAGCCTGAGCAGCACCGACGAGCGCCTGTTGCGGTCACTGCTGGGTGAGGATCCGGGCGAGGGGGGCGGGTCATCGTGATCGCGGTGTGGGTGCCCTTGCTGGCTCCGCTGATCCTCGCCGTGGTGTTCCGGCTTGCCGGACCGTGGCGGCTGGAAGAGCGCATGCGGCCACGCCTGGCGGTGTGGGTGTTGACGATCTCGTCGATGAGCCTGGCGGTGTGCACGGTCGTGGCGTTGGTGGTGCTCCTGGTCGCCGGCCTGCTGCAGGTTCCGGCCATGGCGAGTGTGGTGCCGATTCCGCCTGGGATCACGCGGTGGCTGCCGGTGGGCGTCTGGCCGTTCGGTTCCTGCCTTGCGGGGGCGCTGCTGCTGGGCATGGCCGGCGGCCTTTTGCGTGTCGCACGGCGGCATCGGAGCGTGCGGCGTGAGGCCTGGGCGCGGGCGGTGCGGTACCCGGTACACGGTGATGTGACCGTAGTGCCCGACGTCGACGTCGACGCCTACGCGTTGCCCGGCCGTCCCGGACGGGTGATCATCACTGGCGGAATGCTCCGGCATTTGAGGCCGTGTGAGCGTCGTGTCCTGCTGGCCCATGAACGATCGCACCTACGTCACGGGCATCACCGGTTCCTGCTGGCCGCCGAGTTGGCCGCGGCCTGTCACCCTCCGCTGCGCTCGCTGGGGGAGACCGTGTCGTACTGCGTAGAGCGATGGGCCGACGAGGACGCCGCTGCGGAAGTCGGTGACCGGGCACTGGCGGCCAAGGCGATCGGCAGGGCCGCGCTCACTTCGCACACCCGTCATTCCGCACCTTTGGCACGGATCGCATCCGGCCCGGTTCCGCGGCGGGTCGCCGCCCTGCTGGACCTGCGGGAGGCCGATCCGATGCGCGGCCTGTGCAGCCATCTGACCGCACTCGTTCTGGTCTCGTGCCTGGCCGTCTCGGCCGCCGGCGCGCTAGACGCCACGACCGACCTGCAAGAAGCGATCCTGGCCGCGCCGACGGCCACCTGACGGCCACCTGACCTCCGCGAAAGCGCGGGCGACCAACAAAAGGTGATCAAGGAGTCCTCAATGGTGCAATCTCAGCTCCTCGCCCAGATGCCGCACACGGCCGTCAGCCCGGGCCGGCGGTTGCGCGCTGCGATCGCCGCCGAGGAGATCACCCCGCTGATCGGGGTCTTCGACATGTTCTCGGCGTCGGTCGCGGCCCGGCACTACGACGGCTTGTTCGTCTCCGGATTCGGGTTCGCGGCCTCCTACTACGGCCTGCCGGACATCGGATTCATCGCCTGGCCCGACATCGTCGGATTCGTCCAGCGGCTGCGGCTGGCCTTCCCCCGCCAGCATCTGCTGGTCGACATCGATGACGGGTACGGCGACCCGGAGGTCGCCTGTCACGTAGTCGAGCACCTGGAAGCGATCGGCGCCTCCGGCGTAATCCTGGAGGACCAAAAACGTCCCCGCCGGTGCGGCCACGCCGACGGCAAGCAGGTCCTTCCTCTGGAGGAGTATCTGACGAAGCTGGAGATGGTCCTGGACACCCGCCGCGATCTGGTGGTGGTAGCGCGTACCGACGCCACCGACGAGGCCGACATCATGCGTCGGGCCCAGGCGCTGGCCGCGACCGACGCCGACGTCGTCCTCGTCGACGGCGTTCGCACCGCCGATCAGATCGCCAGGGTCCGTTCGGTCGTCGGAGACAAGCCTCTGCTGTTCAACCAGATCGCCGGCGGGAAGTCGCCCAGGCTGTCCCTACCGGAGTTGCAGGCGCTTGGGGTGAACGTCGCGATCTACAGCACCCCCTGCCTGTTCGCCGCCCAAGAGGCCATCGACCAAGCGCTGATCGGGCTGAAGCAACGCCAGGGGCGGCTCGCCGACCCGCGCCCGGGCGCTATCGGCGTGGCGGCCTCCACCGAGTTGCTCGAAGACAACATCAGCCGCCATCACCCCAAGGCGCAGCCACCCGTCCAGGCCGCGCTGTGACTCCGGCACAGGCGATCGCCACCACCTTGGCCGGTGTCGCCGCCGGAGCGATCAACACGGTCGTGGGATCCGGAACGCTCATCACGTTCCCGACCCTGCTCGCCCTCGGCTATCCACCGGTCACGGCGAACGTGTCCAACACCCTGGGGCTCATACCCGGATCACTGTCGGGTGCCTACGGGTACCGGAGCGAGCTCGCAGGCCAGCGCATGCGCCTCACCAGACTGGTAGTGGCCTCCCTCCTGGGAGGCACGCTGGGTGGTCTGCTGCTGCTGACGCTGCCCGCGTCCGTCTTCTCCGCGGCGGTCCCCGTCCTCGTCACGGCCGCGCTCGTCCTGGTCGTCATCCAGCCGCGAACGGCACGCCGCATGGCGGCCAGTGACCGGCACCACTACGGCACGGGGCCCGTCCCGGCGCTGGCCGTCGCCGGATGCGGCGCCTACGGCGGATACTTCGGCGCCGCCCAAGGCGTGCTGCTCATCGCCACCCTCAGCCTGTGCCTCCCCGATGACCTGCAACGGCTCAACGCGATGAAGAACGTCTTGGTCGGCCTGGTCAACCTGACCGCAGCGATCATCTTCCTCGCGGCCGCCCCGATCGCCTGGCCGGCCGTCGGCTGCATCGCCATCGGCTCCCTCCTCGGAGGCCACATCGGCGCAGGCATTGGCCGACGGCTACCACCCGCTGTACTTCGAAGCGTGATCGTGACGGCAGGACTCACCGCCATCGCGAACCTCGTGCTCATCCGGAAGTAGACACGCGAGACCGCGAGGTAGACGGCGAAGCACAGCTCGGCCACCAGGTAGCCGAGGTTCAGCTTCTCTCACGGTGTTCGACGAGGGTGCCAGCTCCCGATCGACCAGGCCATCGCCTGCATACTCGCCAATGACGCTTCCGCCGATCGGGGCACCGGGTGAGCGCTCAGGCCTGCGGGGGAACGTGAGAACGCGGCTGATGCCGGCTGATGTTGCGTTCGAGGAGGGCGGTCGCGGCGGCCACGCCGACCGCGCCCGGGCGCGGCTCGGGAAGCCGCCCCTCGCGTTCCTTCAGCGCGACGAGATCCCTGTCGATCGCCTCCTGCGCGGCGAAGAGGCAGGGCGCGCTGTAGATGGCAACGTCGACCCCGAGTTCCCCCAGTTCGGGGAGCGACAGCCGGGGAGACTTCCCGCCGGCCATCTGGTTGAACAGCAGCGGCTTGCCCTGGACGACGGCCCGGACCTTGGTGATCAGCTCGGCGGCGGGTATGCCGTCGACCAGCACGGCATCCGCGTCGGTGGCCGCGAGCGCGGCCGCGCGGCGTAGTATCTCGGGTTCTTCGGTGGCGTCGGTACGGGCGACCACGACCAGGTCGCCGCGCGTCCGCAGTACGAGGGTCAGCTTCTCGAGGTACTCCTCGAGTGGGAGGATCTGTTTTCCTTCGGCGTGACCGCAGCGCCGTGGCCGCTTCTGATCCTCCAGGATCACTCCGGAGGCGCCGATCGCTTCCAGCTGCCGGACGACGTGGCAGGCGACCTCCGGGTCGGCGTAACCGTCGTCGATGTCGACCAGGAGGTGATGAGCGGGAAAGGCCAGCCGCAGCCGCTGGACGAAGTTCACCATGTCGGGCCAGGCGATGAAGCCGATGTCGGGAAGCCCGTAGTACGAGGCCGAGAACCCGAATCCGGAGACGAACAGGCCGTTGTAGTGCCGGGCCGCCACCGAAGCCGAGAGCATGTCGAATATCCCGATCAGCGCCGTGACCTCCGGCGAGGCGATCGCCTGGCGCAATCGTTCCCCGGGCCGCGCCGTCTCGGACAGTGAGCCGGTGAGCCTGTCTTGCGTTGTCGAATCCATGGTTCCCCCCCGAGACATGGATGCGTTTCCCATCCCACCCCTCAAGCTAGGAAGCTCGCGGTTAGCGGACTCGATTCCGATGGCTAGACGACGGCAAAATGCGCTCGGCGGCGGACTCGCGCGCCGTCACGGCCGTACCCCGCTCAGTCCCGCGCCAGTGGGAGCAGGAGGGTGAACGTCGCGGGCACGGGGCGGGTCAGGAGCAGGCGACCGCCTTCGGCCTCGGCGAGACTGCGGGCCATGGCCAGGCCGATGCCGTGTCCGGGGGTCCCTGCCGCGCGGCGGCGGAAGATCTCGTCCGGAGGCCGGCTGATGCCGGGGCCCTCGTCGACGACGTCGACGGCGAGGGCGTCCCCGGCGTCGCGGACGCTGACCGTGACCGGGCCCGCGCCGTGTCGTGCGGCGTTGTCGATCAGGACGTTGAGGATCTGGCGGACGGCCGCGGTGGAGGCGTGGGCGGACGGTGGGTCCGGTTCGATGGTCAGGCGCAGCGGGCGGCCGTGGGCGGCCAGGCCGGCGTGCCAGTTCTGGCGGATCTCGTCGATGAGGACCTTGGCGTCGAGGGTCCCGCTGTGATCGGGGACGTCGCGCGCCAGGGCGAGCAGATCGTCGATGATCGTCTGGAGGCGATTCGTCGCGGCGATGGCCGTGGTGATCGCCTTCTCGGAGGCCCCCGCCGGGGTGTCCCGCATGGCCTCGAGGGTGAGCCGCAGGCCGGTCAGCGGTGTGCGCAGTTGGTGGGACGCATCGGCGGAGAAGGCACGTTCACGGGCGAGCAGGTCGCCGAGGCGTTCGGCGGTGGCGTTGAGGCTGGCGGAGACCGAGTCGATCTCGGGGATTCCGCTGGGCCGGGTCCGTACGCTCAGGTCGCCGTCGCTGAGTCGCTGGGCGTCGGCCGACATCTCCTCCAGCGGCCGGGCCAGGCGCCGGGCCTGGCGCTGGGCGAGGATCGCGGTGAGGCCGACCGCCAGTAGGGCGACCCCCAGCATGATGAGCCAGGTCCGCGCGATGCGCCGGTAGACGACCTGCTTGCCGGTGGCCGCGCGGATCGCACCGGTGACGCGTTCGTTGTCCGCGACCGGCACGGCGACGACGATGTCGGGCCCCCTGGATTCGTTGGCTGCACTACCGCGCAGCGCCGCACGGACCGCTCCGTCGGCGTGGACCGGTCCGCGACCGGTGATCTTTCGCCCGGAGGCGTCGTAGACGCCGAGGGTCATGTCGGGTTCGGTGCGGGGCAACTCGATGGGATCGCCTCCGGCCAACTGCGCGGGCGCCACCGCGACAGTCGCGCCCGTGACCAGCCGCGACAGTTCCGCTCGCTCATCGGCGATGTACGAGCGCGCCAGGCCGATGGCGAACGGCACGCCGAACAGGCTGATCGCCAGGACGGCGGCCAGCACCGCCAAGGTCACGATGCGTCTGCGCACGCCCGTCCCCTTCAAGCGACTGCCGATTGCGGGCCTGCTGCCAGTCTGCCGTCACAGTCGCCGATGGGACCGCTCCGACCACTGATTTTGCCGTTGTCTAGCCATCGGGGCCAGGTCGGCTAACCGGGAGGTTCCTAGCGTCGGGTGCGACGGATGGATTTCTCAGAAAGATCGGGGGCCGCTCATGACAGCTCCTCGAAGTGTGATCCACGTCGGGGGCGCGGTTGTGCTCGTCGCAGCGTTGGCCGCATGCGGCGGCGGAAACGGTCAGTCGGTCGCCGCCTCAGGCCGAACCGCTGCCCGCGCGCCCTCGCCGCCGCCTACGCCGAAAGAGACCAACCCTCCCGGTGACATCCCCGACAGCCAGGTCTTCGTGCCGTTCACCGCGGCCGGCGGCCTGTTCACCGTCAAGGTCCCCGAAGGCTGGGCGCGAAGCCAGAACGGGTCCGCGACGGCGTTCACCGACAAGTTGAACACCGTCCGTGTCGAGGCGCGCCCGGCGGCCGGCGCACCGACCGTGACATCGGTGCGGGCGACCGAGCTGCCTCAGATCCGGTCCTCCAGTCCCGGATTCACGCCGGGCGATGTGACGCTGGTGCAGCGGAAGGCGGGCCCCGTCGTACGAATCACCTATCGGGCCCAGTCTCCCGCCAACCCGGTGACCGGCAAGACCACCCAGGACGCGGTCGAGCGCTATGAGTTCTGGAAGGCCGGCAATGAGGCGATCCTCACTTTGTCGGGTCCGGTGGGCGCCGACAACGTCGATCCGTGGCGGACCATCACCGATTCCCTGCGGTGGCTGCGATGAGCCTCGGCGCGACCACTTCCACGGCCGGTGAGGTCACCGATCCGGGAGACGACGTCGTGTTGTCGGCCCGTACGCTCTACCGCTTCTTCCGCGCCGGGGACGAGGAGACGCTGGCGCTGCGCGGCGTGTCCTTGTCGCTGCGCGCCGGGGAGCTGGTGGCGGTCGTGGGGCCCTCGGGGTCGGGCAAGTCGACTCTGCTGGCGTGCCTGGCCGGGTTGGACGAGCCCGACGGCGGCACGGTCGTGGTCGGCGGGCGACGCATCAGCCATCAGCCCGAGACCGTACGGACCCGGCTGCGGGCCAGCATGATCGGGCTGGTGTTCCAATCCGGGAACCTCCTCGAGCACCTGACCGTCCGGCAGAACGTCCGGCTGGCCCAGCGGCTCGCCGCCCGAGGTCGGCGCGGTGCCGTCGACGCGCTCTTGGACGTGGTGGGGCTGGCGGCGCGTGGCGCGGCGTACCCGAGTCGGCTGTCCGGCGGTGAGGCGACGCGCGCCGGGCTCGCGGTCGCCCTGGCGGGAGATCCCGCCGTGGTGCTGGCGGACGAGCCGACCGGCGAACTCGACTCGGCCACCGAGCGGCAGATCCTCGATCTGCTGGCCGAACGCGCGCGCTCCGGGGTGGCGGTGCTGGTGGCCGGCCACAGTCCGGCCGTGGCCGCCGCCGCCGACCGCGTCATCCGGCTCCGTGACGGGCAGGTGGTCTGATGAGCGTGCGCGATGGTGCCACCACGCGGACGGACGGAGCGCCGGCCGCGCCCGCTGACCGTGCATTGGTGCGGTGCGTGAACGTGGCGCGCACCTTCGGTGCCGGTCCGACGGCCGTCGTCGCCGTGCACGACGTGTCCTGCACAGTGCCGCCCGGGGCGCGTGTGGCGTTGATGGGGCCGTCCGGATCGGGCAAGTCCACCCTGCTGCACCTGATCGCGGGCCTGGACGCTCCGACCGGCGGGACGATCGCCTGGCCGGGCCTCGGCGGTGGCCCTAACGGCAGACCCGGCCTGATCGGCGTGATCTTCCAGGGGCCCAGCCTCATCCCGACACTGGACGTCACCGAGAACGTCGCCCTGCCGCTGCTGTTCGCCGGCGTGTCCGCCGAGGCCGCCGCCGCGCGCGCGACTGTGGCTCTGGAGCGGGTCGGGATCGCCGATCTGGGGCCGAAGCTTCCTGAGGAGCTGTCCGGTGGACAGGCCCAGCGCGCCGCCGTCGCCCGTGTGATCGCCGGTCGGCCGAGGCTGATCCTGGCCGACGAGCCCACCGGTCAGCTCGACCACGAGACCGGCGGCCACGTCATCTCGGTGCTCCTCACAGCGGCGGAGGAGCTCGAGGCCGCGCTGATCGTCACCACACACGACTCCCAGATCGCCTCCCGGCTGCCCCACCGATGGACCATGCGCGACGGCGGCCTCACCACGCGCGGCACCGGCCCCGGTGCGGACGACAGGAGGCCATGATGATCTGGATCTGGCTCCACGGCCTGGTCCGCAGGCGCACCGCCCGGATGGCCGCCGCAGCGGCCGGAGTCGCGGTCGCGGTGGCGCTGCTCGCCTGCCTCGGCGCGTTCCTCGCCGCTTCGAAGGCGACCATGACCGCACGGGCCGCCTCCGGCGTGGCGGTCGACTGGCAGGTGCAGGTGACCGGCGGCACCGATCCGGGCTCGGTCCTCGGCACCGTACGGGCCGATCCGGCGACCCGGCAGGCCCTCCCGGTGGGTTTCGCGCAGACCAGCGGCTTCACCTACACCGGGCCGACCGCCCAGACCACCGGGTCCGGAGTCGTGCTGGGCGTGCCGGACGGCTACTTCCGGGCCTTCCCCGGCGAGGTTCGTACGCTCACCGGATCCGGGACCGGCGTGCTGCTGGCCCAGCAGACCGCCGCCAACCTGCACGCCGGACCCGGCGACACGATCAGCGTGGGCCGTGTCGGCGTGGCTCCGGCGCGCGTGCGCGTCGACGGGGTGGTGGACCTGCCGCAGGCCGACTCGCTGTTCCAGAAGGTCGGTGCTTCGCCGGGCTCCCAGCCGTCGGCGCCGCCGGACAACGTGCTCCTGCTGCCCCAGGCCCTCTGGCACCAGGTGTTCGATCCGCAGGCCAGGACCCGCCCGGACCTGGTCACCACACAGCTCCACGTCCGGCGCTCCCACGCGCTGCCCTCGGACCCGGCAGCGGCCTACACCGCCATCACGGCGGCCGCCCGGAATCTCGAGGCCCGAACCGCAGGCGGGGCCATGGTCGGGAACAACCTGGGGGCGGCGCTGGGCTCCGCGCGCGAGGACGCGGCGTACGCGCAGATTCTGTTCCTGTTCCTCGGCCTGCCCGGGGCGGTCCTGGCCGGGTTGCTGACCGCCGCGATCGCGGGCGCCGGGGC
Source organism: Actinoallomurus liliacearum (assembly GCF_039542035.1). Lineage (NCBI taxonomy): Bacteria > Bacillati > Actinomycetota > Actinomycetes > Streptosporangiales > Thermomonosporaceae > Actinoallomurus > Actinoallomurus liliacearum. Next base: position 150,608 of record NZ_BAABHJ010000039.1, on the reverse strand, counting down.
GACCCGGCGGCGTCGCGAACAAGCGCTGCTGCGCTCCCGCGGCGCCTCCGTCCGCCAGGTGACGTGGCTGGCGGCCGTGGAGGCTGCCGTGGTGGGCGTCGCCGGCAGCGTCGTGGGGCTCGCCGTCGCGGCGCTGGTCGGCAGGGTGGCGTTCGGCTCGGCGCGCTTTGGCGCCACGACGGCGACCGCCGTCGCCTGGACCGTGGGTGCCGCCGTGGCCGGTCTCGTGATCGCCGCGCTCACCGTCCTGGTGCCCGCGTACCGGGACGCTCGGGCGATGACCGTGAGCGCCGGGCGCCTCACCGTCGGCCGTACCCGGGCACCCGGCTGGAGCCGCTATGGGCTGGACTTCGTGCTGCTGGCCGCCGCCGGAGCGGTGTTCGCCGTGACCGGCCGCAACGGCTACCAACTCGTCCTGGCCCCCGAGGGACAGCCGACCATCTCGGTGTCGTACTGGGCGTTCGCCGGGCCCGCGCTGCTGTGGCTCGGCACCGGGCTGCTCGCCTGGCGGCTGTACGACCTGCTGCTCGGCAGGGGGCGGCGGCTCGTCGGCGCCGGGCTCCGCCCGCTGGCCGGTGGGCTGTCGGGTACGGTCGCCGGGAGTATGGCGCGCCAGCGCCGGCTGCTGGCCCGGTCCATCGTGCTGCTCGCCCTGGCGGTGGCCTTCGCCGCCTCGACCGCGACCTTCAACTCCACCTACCGCCGGCAGGCCGAGGTCGATGCCCAGCTGACCAACGGCGCCGACGTCACCGTGACCGAATCGCCCGGCGCGTCCGTCGGCCCCGACCAGGCCCGGAGACTGGCCGCCGTGCCCGGGGTCAAGAGCGTCGAGCCGCTGCAGCACCGCTTCGCCTATGTCGGCTCGGACCTGCAGGACCTGTACGGCGTCCGGCCCGGCACCATCAGAGGCGCCACCGCCCTGCAGGACGCCTACTTCACCGGCGGCACCGCGAAGCAACTGACCCGCACCCTGGCGGCCAAGCCGGACTCGATCCTGGTATCGGCCGAGACGGTGAAGGACTTCCAGCTAGGCCCCGGCGACCTGCTCAACCTCCGTTTGCAGGACGGCCGGACCAAGCGCTTCACCACCGTGCCGTTCCACTACATCGGCATCGTCAAGGAATTCCCGACCGCGCCGAAGGACAGCTTCCTGGTCGCCAACGCCGCCTACGTGGCGCAGAAGACCGGCAGCGCCACGATCGGCGCGTTCCTGGTCGACACCGGCGGGCGACACATCGCTCCGGTCGCCCACCGGATCCGCTCCCTGCTCGGCCCCACCGCCACGGTGACGGATCTGGCCACCACCCGCCGGGTGGTCGGCTCGAGCCTGACCGCCGTCGACCTGGCCGGGCTGACCCGCGTCGAGCTGACGTTCGCGCTGCTGCTCGCCGCGGCCTCCGGCGGGCTGGTGCTCGCGCTCGGCCTGGCCGAACGACGTCGTACCTTCGCGATCGCGACCGCCCTGGGTGCGAACCGGCGGCAACTGCGCGGCTTCGTGTCCGGGGAGGCCGCCACGCTGGCCATCGGCGGGCTGGTCGCGGGCGGACTGATCGGCGCGCTGGTGTCGCAGATGCTCGTCAAGGTGCTGACCGGCGTCTTCGACCCGCCACCGTCGGCACCGACGGTGCCCTGGCCCTATCTCACGGTCGTCGTATTGATCACCGTCGCGGCGCTGGCCGCGGTGGCCGCCACCGCCGTGCGACTGGCACGCCGTCCCGCCGTGCAGGTCCTGCGGGAGCTGTAAGGGTCAACCGGAGGGGACGTCCAGCCGGTAACCATGGCCCCGCAGGGTGACGATGTGCGGGATGATGGTGGTCTCGTCGGCCGCCTCCGCCAGCTTGCGGCGCAGCGCCGCCACGTGCACGTCGAGGGTCTTGGTCGATCCGAACCAGTTCTCGTCCCACACGTCGGCCATCAGCTCCTCCCGGCTGACCGCAACCCCGGCCTGGCCCGCGAGCCTGGCCAGCAGGTCGAACTCCTTGGCCCGCAACGTCACCTCGCGATCCGCGGCGAAGCACCTGCGGGCCGCCGTGTCCACCACGAGATCGCCGACCGCGAAGCGCGCCGGCCGCGCGGGCGGCGGTGCACCGCGCCGCAGGTGCGCCCGGATCCGGGCGAGCAGCTCCGCGAACCCGAACGGCTTGCTCACATAGTCGTCGGCGCCGGCCTCCAACCCCACGACGACATCCATCTCCGTGTCACGCGCGGTCACGATGACCAGCACACACCCCGGCTGAACGGCCCGGATCCGACCGCACACCTCAATCCCGTCCAGATCCGGCAGGCCCAGATCCAGCAGCACGAGATCGAAGGAGGCCAGCGTCGCCTCACGGATCGCACCGCGCCCCGAACGCCGCCAGACCACCTCGTGGTCGTGCAGGCGGAGCCGGGACTCCAGGTGACTCCCGATCGTCTCGTCGTCCTCGACGATGAGCAGACGCGCCACCCGCTCATTCTAGAAAATCCTCGGGCCGTCTACTATCGTGATAGTAGAAATCTTCGGAGACGAGTGGGAAGCGATGCTGGTCAATCTCCTGTTCGGCAGCGCCGGCCTGGTGTTCGTCTGGCACCTTCAGCTCGCGCCGCTGCTGATCGACCGGCCCGGCCGAGGCGGCGCCGACGACCCGGCGACGCGGCGTGCGAGTGACGCATCGCGAGGATCACAAGCACCGTGATCGCCGCCAGGGCGATCAGGACGTAGAGGTTTCCGCGCGCGAGCTCGAAGCCGTGCCAGTGGTGTTCCCGGTGCCTCCCGAACGGAACGGTGCGGATCAGGCCCTGCGGCAGTGCCGACAGGCCGGGAACCGCGAAGATCCATGCCCCGAAGAGCACCTCGAGCGCCGCACCCCCGGCGATCCAGGCCCACGTGCGCCGGGGCGGTCCGTTCATCCGGTCGGCGGCGAGCACGAGCGCAGGCGCGATCCACACCCAGTGGTGCGACCAGGAGATCGGCGAGATCAGCAGACCGGTCATCGCGCAGGTCACGACGCCGGCCGGCTCACGGCCGCCGCGGCTCTGCCGAGCCGCGAGCCACAGCCCGGCGGCTCCGACCACCGTTGCGCCGCCCAGCCAGTACGGCCGGGCGGCGTTCTCGCCGCCGAGGAACCGGACGAACATGCCGTACAGCGACTGGTTCCCCACCCAGTCCACCGGGCCCACCCGGCTCGGCGCCATGAACAGCCGATCCCCCCAGAACCGCCCGGACTCGTGCGGGAGGGCCACGAAGCCCACGGCGACCGTCAGCAGGAACACGGCGATCGCGACCCCCGCCGCGCGGAATCGCCGGGTGAGGAGCAGGTAGGCGATGAAGATGCCGGGCGTGAACTTGATGCCCGTGGCGATGCCGATCCCGGCGCCCTTCCAGCGGCGACCGTCGCCCTGCCGGAGGTCGGCGATGATCAGCACCATCAGGATCAGGTTGATCTGGCCGAACCACAGTGTCTTCTGCACCGGCTCGGTCCACAGCGCCGCCGCGGTCACCAGGAGCGTCGCTCCGAGCAACGCGGGGCTGCGACGGTGGCCGAGCTCCCGCCACGTGATCCAGACGGCCGTCACCAGTGCGGACAGGCTCGCCAGCGTCATGATCCAGCGCAGCGCGGCCATCGGGAGCACCGACAGCCCCGCGAAGATCACGGCGGCGATCGGCGCATAGGTGAACGCGAAGCCGCCGATCGTCTCGTCGTACAGGTGGTCGGAGTGCCGGGCGAGCAGGCCGCCCCAGCGGTAGACCTTCAGGTCGGACATCGCCCACAGGTCATGGGGATGGGCCAGCACGGTCATCGCGTAGCCGGCGACCGCGACACCGAACGCGAGCAGGCCGGTGACCAGCAGGACGGTGCCGCTCCGGGTCATCACGCGCGGTGCGCCCGCTCGCCGGTGACGAGGGCGAACTGCCGTTCCCAGCGGTCGAGGACGGCGTCCGGCTCGTACCGCCGGACGGACTCGCGGGCAGCCTCGGCGAGGGAGTCACGCAGGCCCGCGTCCTGGATCAGCCGGTCGAGCGCGGCGGCGAACTCCACGGTGTTGCCCGGCGCGACGATCAGGCCGTCGTGGCCGTCGGTGAGCAGTTCGCCCACGCCCGGCGCGCAGTCGAAGGCGACGGTGGGCAGCCCGTACGCCATCGCCTCGATGATCGACATGGGGAAGCCCTCTTCGCGCGAGGACAGCGCGAAGATCGACGCGCCGGTCAGCGCCGCCTCGATGTCGGAGGTCGGCCCGGCGAACTCCACGCTGCCGGAGACACCGAGTTCGGCCGCCTGGCGGCGCAGCACGTCCTCATCGGGTCCGGAACCGTACAGGCGCAGCCGCCAGGACGGGTGGCGTGGTGCGATCTCGGCCCACGCTTCCAGCAGCATGTCCTGGCCCTTCTCGAAGGCCAGGCGTCCGTGCCGGACGACGACCGGTTCGGTGCGCGGCGAGACGGAGCGCGGGGTGACGTGCAGGAAATTGGGCATCGATCCGGCGTTGGACATGTCGTCGAAGGCCCACGCATCCGCGTCGGCGTCGGTCAGCGCGAGCAGCAGGTCGGCGCCGGCGAAGTGGCGCTTCACCCGCTCGTAGCGCGAGGACCGGCGGGTGGCCTCGTACGACTCGTGGCTCATGCCGATCACCGGCATCCCCGCCGTGTCGGCGCGTGCCACCCATTCCATCGCCCAGACCTGCGCCGCGATGACCACACCGCCGGGGCGGGCGGTGCGGAACAGCGTGCTGAGGCGTGCGGCGCCGCGCCGGACCCTCAGGCGATGGCGCAGTTCCCGCAGGAGCGTGCCGACCGGTCCGTCCGCCGGCGGCAGGTCGCGGTCGTGCAGCACGGTGACGGTGTACGGCAGATCGCGGCCGTAGTCGTGGGGGCGGTCGGCGTGCGTGATGCCGACCAGGTGCACACGGTGGCCTCGATCGGCGAGCATCCGGCCGATGTCGTGCGCCCAGCGCTGCAGGCCGCCGAGTTCTTCCACGTTGTTGCAGACGATGAAGACGTCGCGGGCCTCAGCCACGGTCACCTCCGGTGAAGAAGCGCTCGACGATCGCCTTGGCTGCGGTTCCGGTGTCGTACTCGCCGAAGCGTTCGACGAAGCGCCGCCGCCGGTCGGCGTGGTCGCGGCGAGCGCCGTCCAGATCGCCGAGGGCGGTGAACAGTCCGTCCTCGTCGCCGGCGACCGGGCCCGGCGCGTGCTCGGCGAGGTCGAAGTACGCTCCGCGCTGCCGGCTGACGTAGTCCTCGGCGTCGGGCGTGTAGAAGATCATCGGCCGCTCCAGCAGCGCGTAGTCGAACATGACCGAGGAGTAGTCCGTGATCAGCGCGTCGGCCAGCAGCATCAGCGTGGTCACGTCGTGTTCCGCGCCGACGTCGATCACGGTGCCGCGCAGGCCCGGTGGCACCACCGCGCGGCTGAGGTAGTGGGCGCGGATGAGCAGGACGTGGGACTCGCCGAACTCGCGGGCGAAGCGGTCGAGGTCGAACGGGATCTCGAAACGCGCGGCGGGCCTGCCGTTCTCGTCGGTCCGGAACGTCGGCGCGTACAGCACGACGGTGCGCTCGTCGTCTTCCAGGCCGAGCCGCCGCCGCAGCGCCGCCTGCTCCTCGGGATCGCCGCCGGTGACCAGCGCGTCGTTGCGCGGGTACCCGGCCCGCAGGGGTTTGGCCGTCACTCCCAGGCCCTTGACGAGGGTGCGGACGTCGTGCTCGGAGCGGACGGCGAAGTGGTCGAACCGGCCGATCATCGCGGCCAGCCGGTCATGTTCGAACCGGGTGCCCTGTTTGACCGTGGGCTCGTCGAAGCCCATCCGCTTGAACGCCGAACCGTGCCAGGTCTGGATGTAGGTCGTCTCCGGGCGTTTGACCAGTCCGGCGGGGAAGCCCTGGTTGTCGATCCAGTACTGGGCGCGGGCCAGGGCTCGGTAGTACGCCCACGAGCCGCGCTTGACCAGCGTGGTGTCGGCGGGAAAGCCCCGGCGGCTGCCGCTGTACGACCAGATGGCCTGGTACGGCGCGCCGCGCTCTTGGAGCGCGCGGTGGATGTACTTGGGGTTGTCGGAGTACTGGGCGCCGAGGTGGCTCTCGAAGACGATCGTGTTCTTCTTGACCGGCAGCCGGACGAGGAGCCGGTTGAACACGGCGATCTTCGTGTCCCGGCTCGTGAGCCGGCGGATCACCGCCCGCTCGACGCGGCCGAACCACTGCCACCAACGCCGGCCCAGAGCGGTCCGGGCGACGTGGCGCAGGGCGGGCAGTGTCGTTCGTGCGGGCCACCTCTCGCCCACGATGCGCAGCGCGAGCTCGCCGGACTCGGCGACGTAGGCCTCGAGGTGGTCGCCTGCCACGCGGGTCAGCCGTGGCCGTACGGGCACCCGTACGCCGTCGTGCGCCGTTCCGTCCGAGGCGAGCCGTACGGTGACGGTGTCGTCGCCGGCCTTGAGACGTAGCCAGAGACCCCAGGTCTGGTCGACCAGCCCGAGCGGGCGGATCCTGCGGGCCGGCGCGAACGCGGCCTCCCAGCGGATGCCGTCCGCCTCGTGCCGTACGGTCACCGGGACCCGGAAGGCGCGATTCTTCCGGCGGCGGTCGCGGATCTCCAGCGTTCCGGACGGTTCCAGGTCGGCGCCGATGTGGCCCAGCGGGTTGACGACCGTACCGGTGACGCGGAGCTCTCCCCCGGCTCGGCTCATCGCGGTGACCTGGCCGCCCAGGTCGAAGGCGTCCAGTGGCGCCGAGTGGAGCCCCAGGTCGGTGACGTCCAGGATCCGGCGGCCCAGTGCGGTCTGGAGCCGGCCGCCGGACCAGTAGATCCGCCCGTCGCGTTCGACCGGTTCGATGGACAGGACCGGTTTCCGGCCCCTCTTCGCGGCGTAGTCGGCCGCCGCCACGGCGCCCTCGATGTCGCCGTGCCGGACCAGGTACGCGCCGATGGCGGGCAGCGGGTTGCACTCCGCGAACACCACCGGGTCCAGTTCGGTGAGGTAGGACCGGGCCAGGTCGAGGAACGCCCGGCGGTACTCCGGATCCCGGCTGCGCAGCTCCCGCAGGTAGAGCAGCAGGTCGTGGTTGACGAACTTCACGTTCTTGAATCGCGCGAGCCGATCGGCCTCGTGGGCGTGGAACACCGCGTCGATCCGCCGGTGGATCTCCAGGCGGTCGGCGAAGTTGCGCAGCTCCGCCCGGCGGTTGGTGATCGACAAGGTGTCGTCCCGCGGGACCACGTACCAGTTGTAGACCCGGTGCGGGATGGTCACGATCCGCCGCGCGGTAACGTACGCCTGCGCGCTGAACAACAGGTCCTCGTAGTGCAGCCGGTCGACGAACCACAGGCCCTGGCGATCGAGGAAGTCACGCCGGTAGCACTTGTTGGTCGACAGGGTGTCGTACAGCAGGTCGGGGTCGTCCAGGACGCTCTCGTACACCCGGCGCTCACGGTAGAGCCACGGGTACCAGTTCTGCTCCCGGTCGGGGAAGACGCGGACGCAGCGGCCGGAGACCAGGTCGGCGCCGGTCTCGTCCGCGGTCGTCACGAGGTTCCGGCAGGCGTGCGGGTCGAGGGTGTCGTCGCTGTCGAGGAACATCACGTACCGCCCGCGCGCGGTCTCGATCCCGACATTGCGCGGCCGCCCGCACCCGCCGGAGTTCTCCTCGAGCGTGCGGGTCCGAATCCGCTCCGGATGGGCGGCGGCCAGCCGGGCGGTCACCTCCGGTGTCGCGTCCGTGCTCGCGTCGTCGACGATGACGATCTCGACGCCGGGCAGCGACTGGTCCAGCACCGAGCGGACGGCGCGGGCGATTCGGGCCGCGTCGTTGTAGACGATCACGACGACGCTCACATCAGGTTCCGGAAGCAAGCGGTTCCACCACCTTCGTCCTCGCGATCAACTACTATCGCAATAGTACGATTTTGATAGTAATTGCACCGTAAAGGCACCGATTCAGAGGACCACCCCGGGGAAACGAGGACAATGCAGCACTTCATCGCTGATTTCGGGTACGTCGCCGTCTTCCTCCTGATGGCCGCCGAATCCGCCTGCATCCCCGTGCCGTCCGAGCTGATCATGCTGTTCGCCGGCGCGCTGGCGGCCGGCGCCGTCCCGGGGAGCAGCCCGGACCTCTCCCTGATGATCGTGAGCGGCACGGCGGGGAACATCGCGGGAAGTTACGTCGCCTGGGCCGTCGGGCGGTACGGCGGCCAGGCCGCGCTGCGCCGCTGGGGCCGGTACGTCTGGCTGAAAGAGGAGGACATCGACCGCGCCGCCCGCTGGTTCGACCGATACGGCGCCAAGGCGGTCTTCTTCGGCCGGCTGCTACCCGTCGTGCGCACCTTCATCTCCCTGCCGGCCGGCTTCGCCGTCATGCCGCCGGGCCGGTTCGGCGTCTACACGCTGGCCGGCTGCGTCCCGTGGACGGCGGCACTCGGCATCGCCGGCTACGCCGTCGGACGCAACTGGCAGCGCGTCGCCGACGCCTTCCACGGCCCCAGCTACGCCATCGCCGCCATCGTCGGAGCGGCCGTCGTCGTCGGCGTCATCGTCTTCGTCCGCCGGCGACGCCGTACCGGCCAGGCCACCGGTCGCTCCATCTGAGCGGGCATGCCCGGGGCGTGCCGCCGAAGGGCTCCGAGCGCCGCTCCCGGCGCGGCCCGTCCATCCCGCGATGTAGCCGGACATCGGCCGTTGGACCTTCGTGACCTGCCGGAATCCTCCGGACGGGCGACGCGAATGCGGCCGAGGCGACGCCGTACCGTTCTCCTCGAGTACGCCGCCGAATCTCCCAAGGAAACGATAATGATCGAGGCCAGGGGCCTGACGAAATGCTACGGCAACAAGACGGCGTTCTCGCTCTGGGCGCGGGTCGCGGTCAGTCTGGTCCTAGCCGTCATCATCGTCGGCTATCTGACTGTGACCCGCAAAGATACGGCGCGCTGATCAGGATCGCCTGTTCACCACCCGGCGTCCGCCCTCATCCGGGAGCGCACGCGTGGGGCGCGCTACCCGGGAACCCTCACCGGGAGACCTCTTCTGGCGGGTTCACCCTCGGCCGGTCGTCCACACGTCGGTGATGGGGGCGCGCGAGGCGCTCGTCCCGGCGTGGGACAGGCCGTAGGCGTCCTCGACGGTCCGCAGCACGCTGTAATGGTCGATCTTCTCGGGATAGGCGCCGGGCTTCACGGACGCTCCGGCGAAGATGGTGGCGATCTTGTTGCCGGGAGAGCTGTCGTTCTCGTCGAAGGTGACGATCAGCAGGCTGTCGTGGGTACGCGCCCACCGGACATAGCCGTCCAGGTTGTCCCGGACCCAGGCGTCCCCGGTCTTCACCGGGCAGTTGTGCATGTCGTCGCACATATCCGGAATCACGAACGACACCGTGGGCAGCGCGGCGTAGTCGGAGGGGAAGTCGGCGAAGGACCGGCTCATCGCGTCCGGCAGGTCGGGGAAGTCCGCCCAGGGGACGTGCTTACGGGCATAGCGCCCGGTGACACAGGCGGCCCGGTCGAACGGCGGGAGTTCCTCGGCGAAACCGGCGAAGGTCAGCCCTGCAGCGGAGAGTTCCGAGGCGAGGTTCGGGGCGGTGTAGGAGTGTGGGCAGGAGTCGTCGGTGAGCCCTTGCGTCGACCCGGAGAACAGCGCCAGGTAGTTCGGCTGGCTCGGGTGCCGGATCGCGTAGGAGTTCGTGAACCGCGCACCGCCCCGCGCCAGCGACGTCAGGTACGGCGCGTCACGGGCACCGATGATCTGACGGTCGGACTTGTTCTCCAGCACGACCACCACCACGTGCCCGATCCGCGGCACCGAAGGGGCCGTCGGGCGCGGACCGGCGGCAGGAGCGGACCCACCCTTGCCGCACGCCGCCGTCAGGCACCCGGCGAGGGCCATCGCCGTGAGGAGCAGAGCGTGGCGAACACGCCGTTCTTTCACGGCCGGCCTCCGGTGCGGGGTTCGACTACTACCCCGATAGTACATAGATCCCGGACCAGGGCTCAGGCTCCTGCGGCGGTCACGATTGCGTCGGTGGCGAATCCGGCCAGCACGCCCAGCAGAATGCCCCAGGTGGTCAGCGTCTTCAGCCCCAGCTTGCGGGCCACCGCCAGCAGTTCGATCACCACGTACAGGATGGATCCGGCGGCCAAGGTGAGAAATCCAATGGACACCGTGTCATTGACGACTCGCTGGCCGATGAGAGTGCCCAGGAACGTCGGGCCGCCTCCGATGAGTCCGAGGAGCGCCAGGTAACCCCAGGACGGACGGCGGCTTTCGGCGGCCATGGGGGCGACGATTCCGAATCCCTCGGTCGCGTTGTGCAGGCCGAATCCGATGATCAGCAGGACGGCGAGTTGCAACTCGCCGTGGGCGGCGGAGTTGCCGATCGCCAGGCCCTCGGCGAAATTGTGCAGCCCGATACCGATCGCGATCATCATAGGCAGGTCGGCCAGGCGCGACAGACCGGTGGCCTGGGCCGGGAAGTCGGTCGCCGACGCCGTGCCGGGACCGGACCGCCCCGGAGCCGCCGGCCTGGCGCGGCGCGCGATCGCGCGGTCGAAATGGACGAGCCCCAGCAGACCGACGCCGAAGCAGACCGCGAATACCGCCCCGTTGCCGACCGCCGCGCCGTACCCGTGATGGCCGAGCGCAGTGTCGACCGGCTCCCATGCGTGTGCGAGCACGTCCCACAAAAGGAAGATCAAGATGCCGGTGGCGGTCGCGTTCAGCAGGGCCCGGACCTTCGGCAGAGGCGCGCGCAACCGGCCGATCGGCAGGCCGAGATAGATGGTGAAGCCGGCTATCGCTCCGAGCACGGCGATCTGAGCGGATCCCATGAGGACACTCCGAGGGGTCGAGAGGTGACGCATGCCCCTGCCGCACCGTCCGCGCACGTTAGATTAGGCAAGGCTCGCCTAATACTACTGAGATAGTAGTTTTAGGCAAGCCTTGCCTCAGTCGGCGTCGTCGTGGCGCAGCAATTGCTGCAGCAGACGTTCGTCCTCGGGGACCAGATCGGACACGAAGCGGGCCAGTACGGCCGCGCGGTCATGACGCCGCCGGAGCAGGTCGTGCATCGCGGTCGCCGTATGCACCGCCTCGTCGACGTGGGGCGAGTAGACGAATCCGCGGCCGGCCCGCGTGCGGGTGGCCAGGCCCTTGCGGTGCAGCCGCGCGAGGGTGGTCATCACCGTGGTGTAGGCCGGGGTGTCGGGAAGCACGGCCTGCACGTCGGCGGGGCTCATCGGCCGGCCCCCATGCCACAGGGCGGCCAGCACGGCGTCCTCGAGCATGCCGGCGGGCCGCCGCCCCTGCTCGCGCTCCTTGGTCACGTCGATCTCCACACGTGTGTATTACCTTGATAGTAGATCACGCGGAACGAGAAGGCCGTACGGGCGGCTGCGGGCGTGCGCCCATGCGGTGCCACTCGTCCATCTCCTGAGGGATCGGCCATCGCCGCGCCGCGGCGCTCGCAGCCGCTCCGGCGCCGAGACGCTCGCGGTTACCGTCCGGCATGGGTTTCGGCGGTATGGGCGGTCGCCGGTCAGGCCCCGGCGAGTTCGAGCAACAGATGCAGGTCGTGGGCGGCGGCGAACGCGCACAGGGCACTGGAGCCGACCACGGAGGCGGCTCCGGCCAGCGGCAGCAGTGGCACCCCCAGCGTGGTGGAGGGAATGGTGGGCTCGGTGAGCAGGGCGGCGACACGGCGCGGAACGGGCCCGGCGGCGGCCAAAGAGCCACGCCGCCGCCCCAGCAGGCCGAGCACGGCGTCGGGCAGGCGCCGGCGAGCCGGGCCATGGGCGGTCGCCAGGGCCGCCTTGCCGACCGCGCGGGCGACCTGGCGGCGGTCACCGCAGACGGCGGCGGCGCGCTCGTCCGCCCAGCGTTCAACGGTGTAGGCGACAGTGGTGGCCACCGGCCGCAAAAGCGGATTGACCGCGGCGGCCAAGTGGGCGACGGCGACGAAGGCGTAGTGGTGGCAGGTCAGGTGGGTGCGTTCGTGCGCGAGCATGGCCTCCCGGTCGGCAGGGTCGAGGGCGTCGAGCATGCCGGTGGAGACCACGATGCGGCCGGGCAGGCCGGGCAGCGCGTAGGCGTCGGGGACGGCGTCGTCGACGACGACCAGCTGGCCGCGGCCGGGTAGACAGGCGGCTTCGAAGGCGGCTGCGGCCAGCGCCCGCATCCGCCGCCACAGCATCCGCACCCCCGCCCCTGCGGCGGCGGCCAGCACCGCGGCGGCGGCGACCGCCTCGATCGTGGAGACGGGGTCGCCTTTGCGTACTGTGGACGCCGACCAGTGACCCACATACGCCGCCAGCGGCAGGCGTACCATGCCCGCTACCGCCAAGACGCCCAGAGCCGCGCAGCTCAAGCCGGCCAAGGCCAGCGCGCTCGCGGTCAGTATCCAGGTCGCAAGCCGTGGTTCCAGACGGTCGGCCAGCGGCCGGGCGGCCAGCGCGGCGGGCACGGGGAACAGCAGCGGCAGGTAGACCAGCAGGTGCATCACCACGTTGTTCACTCCTGATCCGGCAGGCCGCCGAGGAGCTGCCGCAGCAGCTGCTCGTCCCGGGCGGGCAGATCCTCCACGAAGCGGGTGAGCACCGCCTCCCGGTCCGAGTCGGACTCCAGCACCTGCCGCATCCGCCGCGCGGTGAGCCCGTGGGCGTCGGCGACCGGCGCGTACGCGTACGCGCGGCCCTGCTTGCCGCGAGTCAGCAGGCCCTTGTCGAACATCCGGGACAGCACGGTCACCACCGTGCTGTACGACAGATCGTCGCCCAGGCTCTGGAGCACCTCGCCAGGGGTCAGTGCCTGAGGGGAGGACTGCAAGAGCGCGAGGACCTCGGCCTCCAGTGCTCCGCCCGGCCTTCGCTCTCCCGGAGCGGGTCCGGTGTTCACGAGTTGGTTCCCTTCCGTTCATCCTCTACAGTCCTGTAGAACTTCTACCAATACGTAGAAGTTGGTGCGCCGACGAGTCTGTCACGCCGGCCAGGCGTGGCACACCCCGCCCGGCCCGACCCACGGCCTTCCTCATCTCCTGGAGATCACCCTCGATGACAGTCCACCCCGTGCAGCTCGCTCTCGATGGCTCCGGCATCGACGGCTCGCTGTTCACCGCGATCACCAACGTCGCCCGCGACACCCGGTGGCTCAACACGCCGCTGGAGGTGTGGACCAACGCCGGGCTCGGGGTGTTCGCGGTGCTCATGCTGGTCGGCTGGTGGAACGCCCGGCGCCGCGACACCCCCGCCATGGCCCTCGCCCTAGCGGCGCCGGTCGCCGTGGCGGTGGCCTTCGCCGTCGCCGAGGTGGTCAAGAAGCTGATCGCCGAGGTGCGGCCGTGCTACTCGCTGCCGCACGACTACTTCGTCTCCGCCTGCCCCGTCCGCACCGACTACGCCTTCCCCAGCGGCCATGCCACCGTCGCCGCCGCGACGGTGGCCGCACTGTGGCTGCTCGACCGCCGCCTGTCCGTCGTCGCCGCCGCCTTCGCGGTCTTCGAGGGTTTCACCCGCGTCTACCTCGGCGACCACTACCCCCACGACGTCATCGGCGCCGCACTCCTGGCCCTTCCGGTCGCCTACCTCATCAGCCGGACCCTGGGCCGCGTCGCCGTCCCCCTCGTCACCCGCCTGCGCGCCGGAGTACTGGAACCGGTGCTGACCGCCGCGCCCGCCAGCGCCCACGCCGCCCGCTGAAACACGGCCGGGAAAACGGCGGGTAGACCGGCGCCGTCCAGGCAATGCAGCGCCCGCTGCGGGGCACCGGAGAGGCGAACAGCCATCGCAGACCGGTCACGGCTGCGTTCGCGGAGCGAGTGCCACCTCGACGGCGACGATTGCGCTCAAACCGTGACCGAAGGACGCGAACGTCGGCGATGACCAGGGCAGGAGCGCATCGGCGGCCCGGGCGGCGAGTCCGGGGATCGGTCGGCGGGTCCGCAGATCCTCGATGGCGAACGGTTCGGTCATCCTGTCCTGCCGACCCGGGTACCGAGGCGGCCAGCCGACCCACATTTGAGCCAGCTCGGTGCCCGCCTGGGCGGTGATGAACGCAGCGTTCGCCGCAGCGATAGTGTCCGCGCAGGTAGTTCCGGCCCACATGAGACAGACGCGAGCGGGTCAGCCCGATTTTGCAGCTCTCGGCAAGCGCCACCAGCGGACGAGCAGCCCCTGCAGGCGGGCAGGGTGGTCGGGCCACCGCGCCCGGCGGACCTGGGCGCGGACCCATGCGTCAATTAAACCTCCCGAGCGGCGTAGAGGATCTGGCGTGCTTCGTGGAGGAATTCGCGGCCGCGCTGCGTGGGAGTGAGCGGGGTGGTGGTCCGGTCGATGATCGTGAACCCGGCGGCGTTTTCGATCTTGCGGGCCCGTTCCCGTAGGACGGTGTCGCGCCCGTCGTAGATCGCGCGGGCGGCCGCAGCGAGGCTGGCGTGGCCGGGGATCTGAATGATGAAGGCCAGTCGGTTCAGCGCGCCGGTGCGCATGGTGACCGCGTGCATGGCGGGCGAGGGCGGCGCGGGCAGGTCGAGGTGGCCGATGCCGCTGTACTCGTTGTGGTGGCGGATCGGCAGGCCCCAGTTCTTGGCCAACCGCATCAAGTAATTAGCGGTGACACCTCGTTCTCGGGCCAGCGCGTTCATGCTGCGCAACTTGTCGACGTACTCGCGGTGTAGCCATGCGCGGGTGATTCCGGATTCGGGCGGTGGGCGGCGGTAGGTGCGGCGCGGTGGGACTCCGTCGTGTTTGAGGAGCCGGCGGATGGTCGCGGTGGCGCAATCGGCCGTCGCCGCGATCTCAGTGACGGGAAGATTTTCGTCCTCGTACAACTCGCGTAAGCGCGCCGGCTCGAGCACCTGCTTGCGGGTGCGCGATACGGGCAGGCCGTTGGCCATCGTCGGTGGCGTGCCGACATCGGTGATCTCGCAGTACAACCGGATGTGTTCGGGGGTCAGCCCGAGCGCCTCAGCCGCCTCATCGATGGAGTCGGTTGTGGCCAGGACAGCGGTGACGTCGCCTTCGTTCATGGTGGTGGGGTCGGTTCCGGGCCATGACGGGCAGTTGGCCCAGTGTGCGGGCGGCTCCCAGGTGAGGGGTTCGTCGATGCCGTGCCGGTCGAGGTTGGCGCGGGCCTGCTGGCGAAGGAATTCCCGCAGCGGACGTGGCGCGTGGTAGCGGAATTCGGTGCAGCGGTGCCCGAACGGTTTTCTCGCGTCGGGCGGGGCGCGGTGTTCCCCGGTGAGCAGCAGACGCAGGTACCAGCGCAGCGCCGCGACACGTGGCGCGTACCCGCTGCTCCAGCCGTGTTGCAGGCGCAGCCGGGTGTAGGCGTCCAGATCCAGGGTGAGGGTGGCGTCGGTGAACAGGGCGCGTCGGCGGGCGTAGTCGATGGGACTGCCGTGTTCGTCAAGGGCGAAGGCGAGCTGGGTGAGGATCGATGCCAGCGGTGTGAGGTCGCGATCGTGGTAGATGCGGTGTTCGACGGCGCCTCGGTCGGCATCGTGAGAATGGTTGCCAAGCAGTGGGGCGGCGCGTTCGTAGTTCATCTGGGGCGGTGCGCCGGGCAACAGGAGGAAGCTGGCACATCCGCGGCGGAACGAGCTGAACGAACCGGTGCGCGGGTCGTCTCGGCACGGGCCGGCCTCACTGGGCGGTGGGAGCAGGCGCATCGTCCAGCTTGGCCACAGCATCGCCGGGATCATCGTCGCGCGGCGGGTGATGGCCTCGGTGGGCAGATCCGGCCAGCGGGGCCGGGGCGTGGCGGTGGCATACCGCAGGCGAGTATGCAGGGTCGCCTGGCGGTCGAGCCGTCCAAGGACGTGGCTGACCATGGTCGGGCCTGCCCAGGTCCACCGGTGGGCCAGCATCCCGACGCTGGGCTTGTTCTGCCGGTCTGCGATGAGGGAGCGATCGGCCCGCAGGATCCAGTCGAACAGTTCGTTCTGATCGGGGTGGCGGTCATCCAGCGCGACATCGGCGAGCGCGGCGCCGATGGCCGCGCTGCGCGCGTCACGGCCGATATCCGCATTGATCAGATCGGGTAGCTCAGCGTCGCATTCGGTCAGCACGGCGTGCACGATCGGCGGAGCTTGGTCACCGATGGTGTGGAGTCCACGCACGGCCCGCCAGGCCACCGCGTAGATCTGCCGGAGTGCGGTCACCGCTTCCGGGCGGGCGGCTGGCGGGCCGGTCAGGAGGCCGGCCAAGCGCTCGTAGGTGGCCAGCACCAACCCGGTTGCGGGGAGGCGAACGGTGGGCGCGCAGGTCAGGTCGGCCCCGCACGCGCCGCGATGCCCGGTCCCTGGCCGGTTCGGGTTGTCGCGGGTGCAGGCACCGGTCGAGGCGGGGCCGAGGCGTCGGATGTTCCAGGGGTGCGGGGGACGCTGGCAGGCTGGGCATACGTCCAGCAGCAGACGTTGGTGCTGCGGGCAGGCGAAGGTCCAGGGCAGCCGCCAGGTGAGTGGGCCGCGGCCGTCGTCGCGGGCCAGGCAGGCGGGGCAATAGCGGGCGTGGGCGCCAGGGAATCGTCCGGTCGGGAATCGGGCCAGCCGGGTCCGGTGGCCGGGTTCGATCGCCACCGCCAGGCCATCGAACGGCTCCAGTGTCATCGCCGCCAGAGCTTGCCTGCTCACCCCGGTGGCCTGCTCCAGGGCTGTGGCTTCGTGCTCATGTAGCCGCAGCACCATCTGCGTCATCGGGCTGCTGCCGAGTCCGAGGTGGTCGAGCAGGCCGTTGCTGGTGGTGCGCAGTCGGCGGGCGTATGCGCCGAGCCAGCTGTCCAGCGCCTCTCCCGGCAGCGGGGCCACCGTGATCGGAATACGTGTCGCCGTCCAGCCTGTCATCGACTCGCCGTCTTTCGAGCGCGGAAGGTTGGGAGGGAGGTCAAGAGCCCGGCGTCGATCGCGGCGAGGAGTTCCTGCCGGTTCTCTTCGGCTGCAGCGTCGTTTTTCACCCCGTCCATCAGCCCAGCATCCAGACGTTCCCGGCCGGTGCGGACCGTGCGCAGGCAGCCCCGGCTGATCAACGCCATCAGCGAGGCGAAATGCCCGCTGGAGCGGGCGAACAAGTAATCCGAAAGATCGTCGGCCAGCATGCCGGGGTAGCGTCGTGCCAGCACGAGTTGGCGTTCGATCGACAGCAGCAGCCGGCGCCACTCGACGCGTCCCGGCTCGTTATCGATGTGGAAGGGGCGCAGGGTCAGCGGGGTGGTGCGCCGCCCGAACTGCGCGTACAGGGCTTGTGGCGGCGCGTGGCCCTCGGTGAGCAGGCCGCGGTCGGCCACACCCACTCCGACATAGATGAGTGTGACCGGGAAGGTGTTGGACAAGAACTTCAGGTGGTTGGCCATCTTCACCGCGTTCGTATCCGTGCGGCTGGGCGCCAGGAAATGGATGTCGTCGACGATGAAGACACTGGTCCTCAGGCTCAACACCGCGTCCTTGGCGCGCTCGGCGAGCGTGTCGGCGTCCCCGCGGTCGGGCAGGCCGTAGAACCGGCAGATCGCTGCGTTCAACCCGCGGATGTGGGTGTTGCCGGTCAACGCGATGTAGATGATCGGGACACGGCGATGCCCCTCACGCGTGGTCTCCCCGCGCAATACGATCTGCTGCCGGTAGTAGTCACGCCCGTACTCACGAACCGCGGTGCTCTTCCCCAACCCCGCATAAGCGTCGACCAACGCGGCGGGTTTGGCCTTGTCTCCGTCCTGCCGATTGGATTCCACGATCTCGGCCAGATCCTCATGCAGTCCAAGGAGTTGGGGTGTTTTGATCGGGCCGAGGTTGGCGTGCCACACCGCGCGCCGATCGTTGTACGCCACCAACTCCTGTTCCGGCAGCGCCGCCAACTGGGCGACCGACAGCCGTTCCGGCCGCGCGCGGGCGGCACCGTAAACGAATTCCAGCCAGCCCGACAGCCTGGTGGGCGAGTACTGCCGGTCGTCCCCCTCCACCAAGCTCGGCGCCACCGCAGCGTTCACCTGCTCTCCCACGCGTCGGCGTAAAACACGTCCTCATCCATTTCACCCGCCGAGACCGTCTCCTCCTCGCCGGGAAAGGCCGCGTCACACTCGGCGTCCTCATCGTCGTCCCCGCCATCGAGCTCGGCGACCCCGTCAGCGGCAGTAGGCTCTTGTCGCTGTTGCGCGCTGACTCGCTGGACAGTCGGCAGCGCCGTTACCTGCTCAGCCAGCATCATCGGGCCGGTGATGGTTTCGCCGGTCAGCCTGAGCCGCTCTTGGGACAGGCGCACGGCCATCCGCCGTTCGGTCCGGTTCGCTGTCAAACCGGCTCCCCACCGGTCCAGCAAGTCGATCAGAGCACGTTTGGTGTCCGGGAACCGGTGGGTACGGGCCGCGAGCCTGCGCGCGTAGGCGGCGGCTTCCCGGCTGAACGGCCGCCCCAGCGCGGCGGCGTGCTCCCACACCAGCTCATGCCAGGAGCAGTCCCGTGGATCTTGGAAGTACACGTGGCTAAAGTCGCCGCTGTCGATGGCGATCGGCCACTTCCCCGCGTGCGGACCGCCGAGCGTGCTGCGCCGGTTACGGAAATCGTCCAGTGCGGGGCTGTTGTAGCGCAGCGTGTCGATCTCCACCCCGTAATGCTGGATGGTGGCGTACGCCACCTCCAGAAACTCCAACGCCATGTCCGGTCGCGTGGGGATTACGAGCGGACCGGCGCGCGTGATTCCGTGCTGGAGCATCTCCAGTGGACTCACCTGCAGGCCCGGAAATTCCGGCACCACCAGGCCGCGGTGCCGACAGCGGTGATACAGCCCGATCCACTCCCGGATGATCTCCTCAAGTTCGTTGAGGAAGAAAAACGCCTGCTCCTCGACGTTCTGACCGCGCGAGTACACGTCCGGGCCCTTGTACCCCGGCAGCACCGCCAACAGCCCCTCGCTCAAGGTCTTGAACCAGCGTTCCACCGGCTTGTCCGTCGGCGTGTACGGCCGCGCCGGTTGAATCGAGATCCCGAACCGCGCGCACACGCTCTTGACGTGGTTGGACAGGTAGACCTTGCCGTGGTCGACAACGATGGTCTCGGCCGCGACACTCGGCAGCAGTGGCCGGCCGCGCGCATCCACCAGCTTGTCCGCATCCACCATCACCGTGTCCGGGACGCCGCAGTACGGCAACGCCGCACTCTCTTTCCGCCGCTCGCGGGTGCGGGTGTGGATCGTTTCGAACAAGACACCGGCGATGTCGATCGCCTTGGTCGATACCGGGGTCAGCCGCAGCCCGGTGATGCACCGGCTGTACAGGTCCATCGCGACGGTCAGCTCGGCCTGCACCCACCGGCAGGTCACCGGCTCCATCGCGAACACATCCAACCGAGTGGTGTCCACCACCACGTACTCGCCGGGGCGGGTGGCCCTCAGCCGTCCGTACGCTCCGTGCGGGCGGTTCGCGATCGACCGTTTGGCTTTCGTGCTGCCCGTGAAGGCGTTCACGCCCCGGTCCAGTTCCCGCAGCAACTCATACCCGACCGTACGAGACGGGATCGTGACGACGCCCTGCCCGTACTTGTCCGCGAGTCGTTCTTCGACCTCCGCCAGGATCAGACTGCGGACCGGTCGGCTCGCGTTCACGTGCTCGGCGATCACCTGCCGGGCCACGTCCAGCCAACGGGGATCGGCCCGATCCAGAACCTCGCGGACCAGTCGCTCCGCCACAAGCCCTACCGGCCCATCCTCGGCCTGCTTCACCCAGCGGCGCACCGTACTGACTCCGACCCCTAGTTCGGCGGCCTTCGCCCGATACCGCGCCATCATCGGCACACCCGCTGCGAACTGCGGCCGCGGCTCTGCGGCCAACGCCAACGCCGGGCACCCGAACTGGTAGCCGGTCCTCACCTCCTGCACATGCCGGTACCGCGCCGTCACATCATCGTCCTCACCCGAAGCGGAGAGGACCGCAGCGACCGCCGGCTGCGGCTCGGCCGTCTGGACCAGGATTCGGATACTCGGATGCGACAACAGCGCGACGACATCCACCTGCCGCCACGCCGATTTGCCCGGAGCGCCAACAGGGCGGAGCATTACGCGGCTGCCCTCGATCTCAGCGACGGTGAACTGCTCACCGTCGAAGCTGATCGGCAAGCCCGGCCGCAACGCAACCGTCCGCCCGGTCACCTGCGCCTCCGCAGCACCGACGTACCCGACAGCGGACGGCTCAGATCGGTGGTCACCCGGCCCAACCACAACAACGCCATCAGCGCTGGCCGTACCTCATGCCGCGGACGGTCACCAGCAAGCCGCAGCTCCGTGTCGGCCAACGGTTCACCATCGCGAATCAACGCCCACGTCCGCTCCATCTCCTCGGCTGGCACAACGCCCTGGCGGCGGTAGGCGGCCAGGAAACGGACGTTGTCCAGCATCGTGACGTCAGCACCGGACCACACCTCATACGCCCAGCCGTGCCGTTTCGCCAAGACGCCCGGCCACGCCAGTGCCCGGACGACCCTGCGGTCTTCCAACCGCGCGGCCGACTTCACGTTCACCAGCCGACCCGTATCCGCTGCCGTCACCAGCAGGAAATCCGGCACATGACAACGGATATGGCCATCCACACGGGCCACGAGGCGGAACGGCTGGGCGTAGATCTGACGGACCCGCAAGTCGAAATCGGCCAGCAGCAGCCGGGCCAACTCCAGACGGCTCTCATACGCGACAAACCCGCCAGTTGTGGCGGAGGCGTAGGCGCCGGCGTAATGCGCCTGGCCGTGGCGGGCACGGACCTGCCGCCACGGAACCGAACCGATGAAGTCCGGCAAGCGCAAGCGATCAAACGTGAACGCCCGCACCGTCCCGTCGTCGTAGCGAACCCATACGGCCGGGTCGCACACCCTCAGCCGAGCACGTAACCGCGCCATCAATCCACAGTAGGCGAACCAAACTCACCGACCAGTGTCGACCCCCGACCTGGGGCTTCCCTCTGCTGACCGGCCGAGCGGCCTTCGTCGGCTGCGGCACCTGCCGGCGCTTCCCGGTATAGAGGAATTACAGTTTTGCAAGGATTACAGTTGGCGCCTCAATGCCATTGCTCAACGAATCCCGGATTTGCTCATTCAGTGCTCATGATCGCGCGGATTTGCTCGCTTATTTCCGGATCCTACACTCCTGGTGGATTCGGCTGTGGGGCGGAGAAGTTCCAGATGGAGGCGGTGGGTTTCGTCGGTGGGTTCGACGTCGAGGTCGGCGAGGCGGTTGGCCAGGAGTTGGTAGGTGCGCCGTACGGCGTCGGGTCGGCCGAGATGTGTTTGGTGACGCATTAGGTCCTGGTAGAGCGGCTCGGCGTAGGGGTCATGTTCGATGGCGTGCTCGAGGACGGTCAGGGCTTGCTCGGGGTGGTCGTCTTTGAGGAGGCGGGCGAGATGGGCCAGGGCGTCGGTGGCGTGGCGGCGGAGGCGTTCGCGTTCGGTTTCGGCCCACTCATAGGTCAGGTCGTCGGCGAGTTCTCCCGTGTACAGGTCGGGGATCTGCTGGAGGGCTGTGATGCGGTTGGCGTCACTGGTGGCCTTGTGGGCCTGGTGCAGGGCGGCTTGCAGGCGCCATAGGTCGACGTCGATGAGGGTCGGGTCGAGGCGGTAGCGGCCGGCTTCGTGGTTGATGAACATCGGCTGGCGCAGGCCGGTGGCGGCACGGAGGGTTTTGCGGACGTTGTTGATCGCGGTGTGGAGCATGGTGGTTCCGGCGTCGGGGTCGCGGTCGGGCATGAGGGCGTCGATGCCTTGGTCGCGGGTGATGCCGTCGGGGTGGAGGGCGAGGTAGGCGAGCAGGTCGCGGGCGATGCGTCGCAGTCCGGTGGCGATCAGCTCTCCGCTTGCTTCGACGCGGACCGCGCCCAGCAGCCGCAGCTGGACCGGGCGGGCGACCGGCGCATCGCCCTCCGCTCCTGGGGACGGCGTCTTAACGGCTGTCGGCTTGTTGGGGGCGGCCTGCGGTGCCTGCGCCGTGTCCTTGGCCTCAGGTGGGGTTGCGGCCGGTGGCGTGCTGACCGGCGGGGTTGGGGTGGCGGGTTCGGGGGCGCCGTTGGCGGTCTGGATGACCTGGAGCATGGTTCCGGCGTCGGTGGCCGGTAGGTGAAAGAACTGGGCGCCGGTCCAAAGGTCGGTCTCGGGTCCGGTGGCACGGGTGATGGTGCCGTCGGCAGCGAGGGTGAGGGTGGTGCCGGCCGCCCGGTCTCCGAGCAGGAGGCCGCCGACGTCGTAGGGGCGGCCGAGTTGAAGGATGGCCTGCAGGGCTTCCCCGCTTGTGGGGGCGGTGGTGATGAGGATGATGGCGGGCAGGGGTTCGCCGGGGTCGGCCTCACGGAGGGCGGGTACGTCGGGTGCGTCGGTGGTTTCCATCAGCCGGGCCCGGTGGATGATTTCGGCTTCCAGGTGGGTGATGGCCGCGGTGAGTGATGCGGTGATGACGAGCCCGGGGACGGTGGCGGCCAGGCCGGTGACGTCGATGCCGGTTCCGGCGAAGAGTGCTGCGGCGTCGGGTTCGGGGATGAGGAGTTCGACGCGGTAGCGGCGGGACTTGGCGAGCAGTTCGGTCACGATCGCCCGGACCACCTCGAGGTTGCCGGGACCGGTCAGGGCGAGGTTGAGCCCGGCCAGGCTGATGGTGAGGTCCTGGCCTTCGCGGGTTCCGATGGTGAGCTGGGCTGGGGACGGGGCCGTGGCGTCGCGGGCGAGGAGTTCGGCGTCCGAGGGAATCGGCTGGCCGCAGTCGGTGAAAGCGTCGAGGTGGGCTTTGCGGGCGTGGGCGACCGGCGTGGGTACGGGAGGGGCCGGGTCGGTCGGGGCAGGGTCTGGCCATTCGTCGAGGTGGGGGCGGCAACGTCGGCGGTGCAGGCGGGTGGCGGCCAGTGCGAGGCTGATCGCTCCGGCCAGTCCCAGACCGACATACGCGCCCGAGGGCAGCCGTACCGTGGCCGGTGCCCCGTGTGGCCTGTCGTGGGGGTGTGTCGGTTCGCTCGGTGTGGGTTCTGGTCCGGGGTGTGAGGACCGCGCCAGCGCGGTGGGGCGCGGTGTGGGGGCGGGGTGTGTGGGCGTCGCTGGCGCATTTCCGGTGGTGGGCTGGGACGCTCGGCCAGGTTGCCGGGTCGGGGCCGGTGTCGTTGCCGTCGGTGACGTTGACGGCGTGGCCGCAGACGTCGCCGTCGGTGATGCCGTGGTGCTCGGCGCGGCAGGTGGGGCACCGGGTGCTGTCGGCTGTGCTGGCGTCGGAGCGGAGGAGCGTCGTGGGGGCTGAGAAGGCGGTGCCGACCGGACAGGATGATGCCGGGCAGGGCTGGTCGGTCGGGTTCGGGTCGGGCCGGAGACGCCGTGGTTACCGGAGGCTGGGACTTTGATGCGCTGGCCGGGGTAGATCCGGTCCGGGTCGCTCAAGCGCGGCAGGCCGTGGGGTTGGGTGAGGTGTTTGCTGGCGTTGAAGATCCGCAGATACTTGATGCCGGAGCCGTACTCGTGCCGGGCGATCGCCCACAAGGTGTCGCCGCGGGTGATGACGCGCGTCTTCCAGCGGCGCGGCTCCGTCGCCGGTGTCTCATGCGCGGCCAGCCGAACACGACCGTGGAGCCCGTTCGAGGGTGTCGTGGCGATCTCGGCGGTTACGGCCGCCGAAGCCGCTGTGGGCTTGTTGGCAGCGACGGCGGTCTGGTGAGTGAGGGACGCGGTGGTCGAGCTGGCGAGCGGAGCCCCGGTACTGACGATGAGGGCGATCGTGGCGATTAGGTCGCGGGCCAGATGCTGCATCGGCCGGATCGGCCGTGGCAGTCGCCGGGTGGGGCACCCGCGCAGGTAGGCGATCGTTTCGGTGAGCGTCGCGGTCATGAACAGGAGCCAGGCAATCCAGCCGATTCCCTTCACCACGGCCAGGAACAGCGTGTTGCCGGTGTCGGGCTGGGCCAGCGTCGCGGTGATCCGCGTCCAGCTCGGTACCGCGTGCGGAATGGGCGAACCGCCGACCGCAACCAGGGCAGCCGGGAGGCCGGCCAGCAGGAACAGCAGGACAGCGAGCGCGCCCAGACCGCGCATGATCTCAGTGGCTCGTGACCTGCCGGGCTGGTGTGTCATCGGTTCTCCCCCTTGACGCCGGTGGCCAGGTCAGCATCGGCCACGGCCTGCACATGCAGGCTCGAGATTCCAATCACGGGCAGGAAAATCGCCGGCCGGGTGATCTCGACCCGCACGCGGATCCGGCGAGCTCCGACCGGGGTGACCGACCCTCGGTAGCCGCCAGCGCGCAGATACTGCTGGGCCGCGTTGATCGCTTCCTGACGGTCCACGCGGAAGGATCCGTGGGTGTAGGCGTGGTCACGGTCGACCTGACCGGCACCGGCGCGGGCGGCTTCTTCAGCGGCGATGTTCGCGTCGTGGCGGGCTTCCAGCTTCTGTTCGAAGTCCACGATCGCGCCGAAGAACACGATGACGACCATCGTGATGATCACCGTGAAGATGCTCAGCGCGCCTCGCTCGCGTCTGGAGCGCTCCCCTACCTGGGCCGGTGGCCGGATGATGGTCATGACCGGTCACCGGGCCCGGAACGGGTCCAGCATGGACCGGTGCGTCTTGGTCACCGTCCGGGAACCGGGCATTCCCGGCGCGGTGACCTCGGCGAAGTGGACGGTGCAGGTCACGCGTGCGGTGACGGTACCGGGCCGTCCGACGGGCAGGGCGAAGGCGGCCAGGTCGAGGCTGATGCGCGGTGTGCACTGCAGTCCTTTGTCGTGCAGGGTGGCCAGCGCGCTGGTGGTGGCGGCGCTGCGGGCTTGGGCGGGGGTGCGGGCGATCGAGGCCTGGCGGACGGCATCAGCAGCGGCCTGGTCCACCGCCGCGCCTGCGCCCCGAATCCGTGCACCGACCAGCAGGGCTGCCAAGAAGACGATGAACAACGGGGCGAGGATGGCCGCCTCGACCACGGCATTACCCGCATCCCCGCTCCCCGCTGGTGCGTGGCACCGGGGACGCACGGCATGGTTCGCGCGGGTCATGGTGTGTGCTCCGTGGTGAAGACCTCGCGTGCGCCGCGGGCTGTCGCTGCGACGGCCAGGTGGACCCCGGGCAAGAGTGAAGGCGCGCGTCCGCGGACGGTCACGGTGATCACGGTGGTACCTGCCACCGCAGCTCGGGGGGCCAGCAGGACCGGTTCTTGCCGGGCGAAGGCGATGGCGGCGGTTCTGCCGCCGACCAGGGCGCCGTGGTGAGCGCGGGCGAGGCGCAGCCCGTCCTCGGCGGCGGCGAGGGCGACCTGGTGGGCGGCGGCGACCATGACGGCCTGCGCCAGGGCAAGGAACAACAGCGCGATCGCGGGAAAGACGATCGCGATGGAGACCGAGGCCGAGCCCTCATCGCTCCGAGCGCCCGGCCGTTCCGGTGGTGTCGAGTGCATGACAGTGGTCAGGGAATCTTGGCGATCCAGGCGTGGACCCTGCCGGACACCGCGGCGTAAATCCCGGCGGCCAGGACCGCGAATCCGGCCACGATGATGATCGTCTCGACCACGTTCGCGCCCCGATCCTTCCCCTCGGCGCTGCGGGCGCGGAGCGTCTCGCGGATACGGGTGGCCTGATCGGCCAGCCCGCTCACCAGGAGCACACTCGCCTGGAGCAGTCGATGTCGCATCAGTGTCCTTCCGTTGGTGGGTGGCTCCCGGTCATCCGGGGCCGATCAGCCGGGCGAAGAACGGGAAGCCGACCAGGACGACGAACCCGAGCATCAGCAGGGAGGTCGGCACCCACATCGCGGTGGTCCGGGCGTTGGCTTCGGCGCGGGTCGCGGCAGCGGCCTCGTGCCGCATCGCGGTGATCTTGGCGGCCAGGACGTCGTGCATCTTGGCGCCCTCGGCCCCGGCGATCTGCGCGCTGTAGGCCAGATCCACCAGATCGGCCACACCGATCTGCTCGCCGAGGTCGGACAGGGACCGCCAGGGTTGCTGCTGGCCCCGCCGCGCGGACTCCAACGCGGCGGCGATCCGCCGGAACGGCCAGGCTTCAGCGGCGCTCACCGGTCCCTCGAGTGCGGCGTTCAGGGCAGCGCCTGCGGCGCGCTCCAGCAGCACCAGTTGCAGGTAACAGGTGAAGGCGTAGCGGAACTCGCTGCGGCGGTGACGCGCCTCGGTGCGCACCCAGACATCGGGAAGGAACGACAACCCGGCCGCCAGCAGCACCACCGCGATGACCGGCAGCGCCCACGGCAGCGAAGCCCCCACCGCTGCCAGGGCGCCGAGCAGGAGCGATGGGATGATGATGCCGGCGAGGAGCAGGGCGAGTTTGTCCAGCATGAACCGCTCGGCGGTCCGGTCCAGCAACGCCAGATCCGTGCGCGGGACCACGAGCATTCCGGCCGGACGGGCCAAATGAACGGCGAGCCAGGCCCCGACCCGCTCCCCGAGCTCAGGCGGGGTCGCCGGTTCGGCGGGGCTGAGACCGGTGGCCTGGATCCGGGCCAGCGCCACATCTAGGCGGGGCGGCGCGGGCCGCAGTTCCCGGGCGATCAGCAGTACGCCCACCACGGTGAGCACGGCGGCTACGACAGCGAGCGCGATCACGGCGCACCACCGGTTCCTCGGCGGTGCGATCCATCGTCGCCGGTGATGCCGTCGTCGATGAGCCTGGTGCCGGTGGTGATGGCGGCCAGGCGGCGCATCCATCCCAGCCCGCACGCGTACAAGGCGGCGACCGCCGCCAGGACCAGTTGACCCAGCGGCGTGCCGTAGGGGGCGGCCAGGGTGCCGGACGCGGCGAACAACGCGGTCAGCGTCCCGACCGAGATGATGATGACCAGCAGCGTGGTCCGCAGCGAAGCGCGTTCAGCCTCGACCTCCCAGCGCACGCGGACCTCTTGGGCGACCGCATCTGCCAGCGCGGTCAGGGCGTGGCGGGTTCCGGGCCCACGGCGCCGTGCCGCCAGGATCAACGCGGTGGCGATCAGGTCCCCGACCGGGTCGGCCAACTCGGCGGCGAAGGCGCGCAGGGCCTGTTCGGTGCCGGCCCGGTTGTTCAACCGCTCGGCCAGCAACGCGACCGGCTCACGGATCGGGGCGGGCGCCACGCGCAGGCTGTCGGTGAGGGTCTGTTCCAGACCGCGGCTGGCGCCCATCACCTCGGCCAGCCGCCGCGCCCACGCCTCCAGCGCCTCCAACCGGTCGATCCGCTGCCGGGCCGGACGGCCGGACAGCATCCGCGGCAGCACGTACGCCCCGGCGGCGACCGCCACAGCGGCCACCGGCCACCCAAGCAGCAGCAACACGACCAGCCCGGACCCGAGGGCCGCGAGCAGCCGGTTCCGGCGGGTCCGCTCCCCCGCCGAACGCAGGAGTTCGCGCCAGCGGGCCGGTGGCCGCCCCGCCGCCGTCTCGGTCAGGGGGACGCCGGTGAGGCCGCGGGCGGTCAGCAGGATGCCGCCGCTAGCGCACAGTCCGGCCAGCCCGGCGAGCAACCCCATCATCGGGACCACCCGCCCTCGTCACCGAGCCCAGCCCGGTCACCGTTCGCCTCGCACGTGAGCAGGCTTGGGTCCAGGCCGTAGGCGGCGAGTTCGTCGAGCAGGCTTGTGCTGATGTGCCCGCCTGTCGGGGTGGCGCGGCCGTCCGGGCCGGGGACGAAGATGCGGTTGCGGGCCGGTTCGGGTCCGTCAGCGGGTGGACCGGCCTCCATCACCTCCGCGACGAACCGGGCATTGGTGTGCGGGTCGCGTTGCAGGTAGACGATCAAGGGTTCGGCCAGCCCGAACATCAGGTGCAGGTCTTCGGGGCTGAAGCCGAGCCCGGACCGGCGCCCCAGCTGGATGACCCGGTTGAACACGTGCTGGGGACGGTGGACGTGGAGCGTGCACATGGAGCCGCGCGCCCCGGAGTACATCACCTCCAGCATCGGCGCCAGCTCCCCTTGGCGGGCCTCACCGACGATGACGCGGTCGGGGTTGAGGCGCAGGCTGGCCGGGACCAGGTCCTGCAGGGTGACCTCACCGGCGCCTTCGGAGTTGGCATGGCGGGCCTCGAGCGCGACCACGTCATGGTGACGGTGCGCCAGCCGCCGATCGTCCAAGAACAGCTCGTAATCGGACTCGAGCGTGATGATGCGCTCGTCCGGGTCGATCTCGTTCGCGAGGGCACGGATGAGGGTGGTCTTGCCGGTGTTGACCTCCCCGGCCACGATGATGTTCCGCCGGGCCCGCACCGCCGCCCGCAAAAACTCCTCCACGGCCCGGGTGAGGGTGCCGAGTTCGGTCAGCCGATCGAGGGTGACGTCGACCAGGCGGTGGATCCGCAACGCCAGGTGCGGGCGGCGCGAGACCCAGTGCACCACCGCCAGCCGGACTCCGTCTGAAAGGGCGACGTCCAACAGCGGGGTGGCGTGGGAGAACTCCCGGGTGGAGTTCCCGCGCCTGGCCAGCAGCTGGACCCACTCGACGAGCTCTTCGTCGCTGGCCGCGACCGGCGGCCCAGGCGCTTTGGCGCCGTTGGTGTAGGTGACCCAGGTCTGGTCACAGCCGTTGACGACGATGTTCTCCACATCGGTGCGTTCCAAGAACGGCTGCAAAACTCCGAGGCCGTAGCGGCGGTCGAAGACCAACCGGGCCAGATACTGCTGAGCCTGCGCCGACGGCATCGCCTGGCCGGCCGTGGTCTGCTCGTGCGCCCAGTCCTGCACCGCACGCACGATCACCTGCCGCGCCTGAACGCGATCGAGGTCGTCGCTGAGCACGTCGACCAGCTGCTCGCTGATCCGCCGCGCCGCCGCCCACCACGCCCCGGCGTCCGAAACGGCCGCTTGAGTGTCGGTGGAGCCGCTGGCCGGGCCGCTG
The DNA here is from genome assembly GCF_039542035.1 of Actinoallomurus liliacearum. Lineage (NCBI taxonomy): Bacteria > Bacillati > Actinomycetota > Actinomycetes > Streptosporangiales > Thermomonosporaceae > Actinoallomurus > Actinoallomurus liliacearum. The sequence goes on along the minus strand of NZ_BAABHJ010000039.1, from coordinate 121,852 downwards.
GATGCCAGGTCGGCGGTGGGCCGGATGGTGGCTGGGGACCAGCCGTAGCGCGTCACCTCGCCTCCCTAGAGGGGACCGCTCGGGCGGGAAGGGTCTCGGGGTGGAACGCCCTTTCTTCCACCAGCTTGCGCATCTGGTGACCGAGGTTGCCCGCCGTGCGCAGCAACAGGCACGTACGGAACGCCATGCGGGGACGGGCGCCGTCGGACAACACGTTTGCATCCGCCGGTGCGTGCGGCAGTTCGGCCAGCATCGGGAGCCCGAACAACTCGCGGCTCACCGCGGCTGCGGAATAGCGGCCGGACTCGATCAGGCACAACGCCACCGGCACCCGCCAGTTCAACGCGCCGAGCAGGGCGTCCAGGCGGGGCTGGGCGGCGTCGACCTGCGAAAGCGTTCCGCGTAGCACCATCACCACCAGATCCGCGCCCGCCAAGAGCCCCATCGGGGTGTCCGGGCTACCGACCCGGCCGACGTCGGCGATGACATCGACCTCGGCTTTGATGAACAGGCCGGCCAGCGGCTGCCACAACCGGGCCAGCTGTGCGGCGTGCCGAGGGTCGCGGATACCGTGCAGCAGCCATGCCCTCCCCTGCTCGGCCAGCGGAATGGTGTAGTCCTCCACCCGCACGTCCTCGCCGCCAAGTGCCGTCGCCAGGCCGAGCAGCCCGGGGCCGGGCGGCCCGTCGAGCCGCTCAGCGAGGTATCCAGGCAGGATCCGGCGGCCAGCCGGGTCACACTCGGCCAGCACGACCTCGCGCGGCCAGCCCAGCGCCAACGCCAACGCGGTCGTCGTCACCCCCGGCGACCCACCCGCAGAGCACACGCAATACAGCGCCATCACGAACCCACTTGGCTCGTCACCACCAACGCGACCCGCCCCGCCGCGGCAAGACGCGCGACCGCGCTCGCATCGCCATCGGCGACCAGCAGCGACACCGTCACCGCCCCATCGGCATCCGGGCCACCGACCGCATCGACGACCCCCGCGACGTCCTTGCCCGCCGCCGGGCCGCTCTGAGCAGACGGACTAGGGGTGTCGTCTTGGCCTCCGGAGGTAGCCACGATCCGGACCTGCGAACCCGGCTCAAGCCCGCGGGGCGGCAACTGACTCGGCTTGAGCGCCACCGCGACCAGCGCCTGCCCCGGACCAGGCGTCAGCTGCACCGTCACCTGGCTGGCCGTCAGCAACGTTCCCGCCCGCAACCCCACCGCCGCGCGCCGACCGACCACCTCCCCCAGCTGAGCGCCCGGGATCGCCCGCACTCCCGGCCCGAGCGCCACCACCGCGGTGTCCAGGTCCGCGCGAGTGAGCGGCTGGCCGACCGCGACGTCCCGCGCTACCCGCACCACTGAGGTCCGCTCACTCGCGGCCTCGAACAGGTACACGTTCGCCAGCACGCCCAGCGCTAGGATCGCCACCCCCGCCGCGATCCACGCCGGGCGCCGCTGCCGCGCCAGCCGCACCGGACCACGGGCCGGACTGTTCGCCGCTAGTGCCTGCGCGCGGACCTGGGAGCTCTGCCGTCGCCCGCTTGTGCCAGACGTCATCTCCCCGCCCCTCCCCCGTACAGGCCCTGAGCCTCGGCCACCTTGAGGCCGAACGTCGTCGACCGACTTATGTCCGGCAACGCTCCGCCAGCCCCGCCCGAGCCGACCCAGCTGCCGCCCCACACCACCGTCACCTTCACCCGATACACCGCGCCCGGCTCCGCAGCCGAGGACCGGCGATAGGTGAAGGAACAATCCGTGTGCTGACCCGACGCCGGCTTGACCGGGTCGTACACCGTCCCCGGTCCCGGACATGTCACCGTGGGCAGGCCCGGGCCTGGCTCGATGACCATCTGCTTAGGCGTCGCGGTGACCTCCGCCCACACCGCCCCCGCCGATGCCTTCTGCGACAACGACCGCCACTGACCACGCGGCACCCACACCCACTCCGGCAGACCAACCAGCCCCTCAGAGCCGTGTGGGGGTGCCGTACGCACAGCGGGGATCGGGAGGTTGAGGCCCTTCCACGCTGACTGAGCCAGCTCTTGCGGCGTGACGGCAGAAGCGGGCTCGTTCCCACACACCATGGGTCTTCCAGCGATGGGACTGAGCGCGCCTACGACGCGGCTGGCCGCTGCGGCCTCGGCGCAATACGGCGGAAGGTTGTGCTTGGGATCGGCTGCTGATCGCCGGATGGTGGCTTGCATAGGCAGGCTGGTACCGACTTTGCCGCGTGTCGTCGCGAAGGGATTGTAGGAATGAGGTCCGGCAATCACGCCGCGATCATTCCGTCCCGGCGGCGGATCGGCGGAAGCAGGCACGGAAAGGGCGATGATAGACATACCTGTTACGCCGACGATAGCCGCTATACGTGGCACGCGGCTTTGAACTGCCTGAGCTCTGAGATTCGCCATCGACCATCACCTCCTGGTGCCAGCTTCGCAGTTAGGTTTCGGTGTACCGTGCCGCGCGTTTCTGATATCAATTGGTGGGTTTTTGTGCTGGCCAGCCCGGCGTTCGACGCATCTTGGCAGTCGTGAACTATTGCTGCTCCTTGTTGCATGTCGACTTGGGTGATATGAACAATTACGTGACCCCACGGCTCAAGATGCTGCGCCTGCTCATCGACCGTCTGTCGGATTATGGAATCCAGATACCATCCCGTCGCAAATCCCTCCAATATGGGCCGGATTCGTTCTGGCGGTGCCGTGAGGGCCACGTCGGAGGCCGGAAAGAAACTCGTATACGCGGTGACGGCCGCATCCCGTGGCGTGGCAGCCGAGGGGGAAGCCGACGAGTAGGCCCTTACGGTCGAAGGACCGGATCTCAGGGACGCGGACGGGAAGGCGACCTTTGAGCGGTTGTGGCCACAGCCCGCTATAGAGATCAAGGCCAGGGCGATATATAGCACTCCCTGAAGGGGGCGGGATATCGAGGCGGCCCGACGGCAGCTCGGAAACGCCAACCAGATGGGGGTTATCGCTGCCGACCGCGTACGGGGGCGACGCTCACCCCGCCGGCGAGTACCCGGCATGCACAGCATCGATCCACCTCCTCGCCCCGAGTGACCGCTCTCCACGTCGATCCGAGTGCAGTCCGTGAGAATCTTGCGACCGACCGTAAACATGCCTGATCACCGTTCCATCACCGAGGAAGCCGAACTCCATCACAGTAAGTAGCAATCAGTAACTCATTGTGGCCGAACCTGGCCACGCTTAAGGGCTCAGGCTCGCTGTAGCGTGGTCGGCTCCGAAGTGGCGGGGGCGAGGACAATCGGGGATGGAATATCGCGTTCTTGGACGTTTCGAACTGGCCGAAAAGGGGCTGATGCGTGCCGTCACGCGTCGGCTGGCGCGTGGCGTGCTATTCGCGTTGGTGCTGTACCGCAATCAGTCTGTGCCGCCAGACCGTTTGATCGATCTGTTGTGGGGACCGGCGGAGGATGATGACCGGCTGCACTCGCTGCGTACCCGTATGTGGGACCTTCGCCGAGTTCTGACGGCAGACCGGCTGGTCACCGATGACGTCGGCTACCGACTGCGCATCGACCCCGACCGCGATGAGGTCGACGTGGACCGATTCCGGGATTTGCACCGTCAAGGGCGCGCGGCGCTGAGCGCGGGTAATCCGGACGTCGCGGTGCGGCTGCTGGATGAGGCGATGGCTCAGTGGACCACCGATCAGCTTGCTGATCTGCTTCCGGCTACCCCGACGATGGCCGCGTTGGTCACTGGGCTGATCGAGGAACGGCGAGATGCCCGCAACGCGCTGGTGAGCGCTCGGCTGGCGTTGGGCTGGCATCGCGAACTGCTGCCTGAGCTGCGAACGCTGGTCGCCGCTGAGCCGGGCAACGAACAGGTGTGGGCCGATCTGATGCTCGCGCTCTACCGATGTGGTCTCCAGGCGGATGCGTTGAATGCCTTTAGCAACGCCGAAGCCGCCATGGCCGCGCACGTCGGCGTCGAGCCCGGGCCGGCGTTGCGTACCTTGCGGCGCCGAATCCAATGCAACGACCCGGAGTTGCGGCCCCCGGTGGTGACGGACCCGCAGGCCGGTCATCAGATGAGGCGGACCGTGCCGCGTCAGCTGCCGGCGGACCTGGCGGACTTCACCGGCCGGGAGGGTGAGGCTGCGGAGCTGATCGCGATGCTGTCGCCGGCCTCGTCGGCGACAGCGCCCCGGGTGGTCGAGGTCAGTGGACCGCCGGGAGTCGGTAAGACCGTGCTGGCGGTACGGGTCGCGCACGCCGTTGTTCATGACTACCCCGACGGCCAGCTCTACTTGCGGCTGGCGGGAGCATCACCCGCCCCGCGCAAAGCGCCCGAGCTCTTGGGCGAGGTCCTGCACGCCCTGGGAGTGTCCGCCTCGGACATCCCGCGTACGCTCGCTCAGCGCGCCGCCCTGTTGCGAACCACGCTGGCGGACCAGCGTCTGCTGATCGTGCTCGATGACGCCGCCTGTCCGGAGCAAGTCCAGCCGTTGCTACCCGGGGCCGCCGGATGCGCCGTCGTCATCACCAGCCGCACCCGGCTGGCCGGCATCGCCACCGGCCGTTCGATCGGCCTCGGCCCCCTCGACCATCGTGACGCGATGCAGTTGCTGAGTCGCCTGGCCGGTCCCGAACGGGTGAATGCTGACCCCGAAGCCGCCGACGCCGTCATCGAGGCGTGTGGCAGGTTCCCCCTCGCGGTCCGGATCGCCGCCGAGCGTCTGGCCAGGCGTCCGTCCTGGCCCATCGCCTACCTCGCCCGCCGCTTGGCCGATGAGCAGACCCGGCTCGATGAGCTGGTGGCCGGGAACCTGGCCGTACGCGCCAGCATCGCTCTCAGCTACCAGACCCTTGAGCCTGCGGCCCAGCGGGCGTTCCGGTTGCTCGCGCTGGCCGGGACCGGTGAGTTCTCCGCTTGGGTCGGCGACGTCATCCTCGGCGATCCCAGCGGGGCCCTGATCGATGCTCTCGTCGACCACTCGTTGCTGACCACCGTCTGTATCGATCCGCTCGGCCAGCCCCGCTATCGCTTCCACGACCTGGTACGCGAATACGCGACCGAACTCCTTGGCGCCGATCCTGACGCCGACGTGGCGCGCGAGCGCTTGATGGGGGCGTGGCTGGAACTGGCCGACATCGCCGATGCCCTCATTCCGCGTGGTCTTCACGCGCCCCCACGGACCCGCCCTCCGCTCGCGGCTCGCGTCGTCCAGCCGAGCCTCGCGCAGCGGGTCGCCGACGCCGCGGAAAGCTGGTTCGCGGCCGAACGCCGGAACCTGCTGGCCGCCGTCGAGGCGGCCTGCGGCCTTCCCTGCGGATATCGGCTGGCCCGGGAGCTGGCGCTGCGCCTGGCCGCGTTCTTGCAGCTCCACGGCTACCACGACGACGCCGAACACATGTGGACCGCGATCGCGCAGGCCGCCGATTCCGCCGAGGACACGGTGTTCGCCGCCCGGGCGTGGTTGCGGGCCGCCATCGTCTTGGCCGGCGACCGGGCCGACCCGATCCCCGCGCTGCCGTTGGTCGCACGATGCATCACCGCTCTGGAACGTGCGGGGGATCAGCAGCGGCTTGCTCGCGCCTATGGGCTGCGCGCCTACTGCACCATCGCCACGGGCGACTTGCCCGCCTCCAGAGCCGACGCCGAACGCGGCCTAGCCCTGGCGCGCGAGATCGGCGACCCGAACGCGGAGTTCTTGTGTCTGCGGATCCTGGGCGGAACGCTGATCCGGCTCGGCCGGCACGCTGAGGGGATCACTCGCTGCGAGGAAGCACTCGAACTCGCCCACCGCCAGGGCAACACCCTTTACGTCTGCGTGGCCCTGCACTCGCTCGCCAAGTCCCGCCTGCATGCCGGCCAGCCCGATGCCGCCCTTGACCTATGCCGGCAAGGATTCGATCTCAGCATCGAGGGTCGCGAACGACTTCGCGCCTACTTCCATCGGCAAGCCGGGCTGGCCTACCAGCACCTCCACCGTCATGACGCTGCGATCGAGGCCCTCACGATCGCCGCGGAACTTTTCAGCGCCCGGCACGATGACTACCAGCACGCCTGCTGCCTGCGCGCACGCGCCAAAAGCCACCAGGCAACCGGCAACGGCGACCAGGGGACCCGCGATCTGGAGAAGGCCGTTGTCCTGTTCCACACCCTCGGCCGCAGAGATTTGGAAAACCAAGCATGGGAAGAACTCGCCCGATACCAGTCCCTGCGCTAAACCCGTTACGCGATTAGTCACGCGCCCCACTCGGGTCGCGGTCATATACGGGGTGACTTGCGTCCCATTTAGAGTGGATTAACCATAGATACCGAAGGCCCGCGCCTGCGCCGCATGCGGTGCTTGGGTCGCCCGCTGGGAGGGCCCGGCCGAGCGCTCGAGGCTGGCAGATCTCGCTCCCGGTCGCGCAGACCTTCCCGCTCGCCGAAGTCGCCGAGGTCCACCGGGTGAGCGAGCAGGGCCATGTCCGGGGGAAGCTCGTGCTGCTGCTCGGCTGAGACAGTGCCGGCGAGGTCGACGGGCGCCGACTGCGAACAGCCGCTTGTGCCGCAGGTATGCCAGCGCGTCTACCGCTGGTATGCCGGCTTGCCCGCCGCCCAGGCCAGTAGAGCCTGTGCATGCTAACACTGCAGGTCAAACGCGAGCTGTCTATGCCGATGCCTCACCCGACTCATATAAGGACTCCCCCTGTATCGAATGATGGCCACCACGAGCCACAGCTCCTGGCCACGCTGCGGCCGACTTCACCCGCCAGCAACGAACACCCTCAGCGAATCCACTCACTAATTTATCCACGCGTATGGCCGGCAACTCTATTCAGTGGCCGTTAGCACCTCGGCCAGCGAGTCCGTCGAACGACACCGGCGACAACCTAAAGAAGAGTCTTCGAAGTGAACACACATTGGCGTTAGCGACCCGTCCGGGCGGGGTATTAATGATTCAGCGAACCAAAACGAACCGAATCCCACGGGGGACGCGATGACCGTCACGGCGGATCAATTCGACGGCGAATTCATGCATGTAGATGCCGCCGACGTCCGGCAACACGACATCATTTTGGGCGGTGCCCGTCCGGTCATAGCCCCGCCGGTCCCCACCACCGGCGGCGGTATCACCGTGACCACCACGAACGGCCCGGAAACGTTCACCGCCACCGCGCCCGTGCATGTATTCCGGCCCGCCCCCGGAACGATCGGCGAAGAGTGCCCCGAATGCTATTCCGCGCCCGGCGAACCATGCGCCCCGCATTGTCTGAGCTACGCCACGCTCGATGACGCGGCCGGTACCGACATCGCGTGACCCCGTTTCGGCGCGTCACACCGCCCGGGTGTGGCGCACCGACACCGTCATCAATCATCACATAGGGCTATCCGGACACGAACTAAAGGGGGGTGCGACTTTTACATGGCAGACATCGAAATCGGCACGGCCGTGCGTCACCGGACTTGGACAGGAACCACGGGAACGGTGGTCGGTATAGACGGGCCATGGTTGTCCGTCGCATGGCACAACAGCTGCGTGATCGACGAACTGAAAGCTGATGACGTGGACGTATGGGCCGACGCCCCGGCCGAATTGCGGGAATGGCGCGGCGGGCTGGGACGGCTCGGGGGGATCACCGAACCGTACCGCGTCGTTCCGGTAACCGGCGGCCTCTGATACCGCCAACCGCACCGGCACGGGGAAGCCAGACCGTGGATACGGCCCCAACGGATGACACGCCCATAGCGACGGTGCGCCGCTCCCGGGAACACCGGAGCGGCGCACCGTGCGTAGGCGTTCGTCCCGTCACCCCCGCCGCTAGCACGGATGACCGGACCGGTGTCGCATTTCGCCGGAATGACGTGGCCGGGGGAAGAACCGTTCGAGAATTAGCGCGCCGACGATGGTCACCGCGCCACCCCGGGCGGACATGAACGCGCCTCCGATACCACTGGAGGGATAGGCAATGCCCCGGCCCCGGTGGCGAACCGGTCCCGCGCTGGGGCGGCGAACTGATCCTGCGGCGGGGCCGCAACCCCGGGCGGCAGCGGTCGGCCGGTATGACATGTCACCCAATCGGACGCAGGCACACCGAGCCGCACCCGCCGCGCACATGCGAGCCCGGGAGGGAGGAAATGCGTCGCCATGGCACGTCGCCGGTCACCCTCACCCCCGGCCGGGCGGCCGGGGCGACTGGCACGCTGGGCCGCCTACACGGCAGGTGCCGTCTGAACGTCAGCGGCGCATGGGCGTAATTGATCAGTTCATGGGCGGCGCGGTCGGCACGGTGGGCGTCGCATCGCGGGCGCTACCCGGGCGAGCGTAGCGGTGGGCCCGGTTCGGCCGGACAGATGTGCCCGGTCCCTTTCCCTGTGCCGCCGACGTTCTTCACCTCCCCTTCGTGGATAGTTCGCGTTTTCAGTGTGGGCGCTAGATCTATTGGACCTCGCCATTGCGTGAAGTCAAGTCGCCGGATCGGGTCTACACCGACTGGACCCGATACCACCCAGGTAAGGAACTCCAGCCGTTAGAGACTGGTCGCCGGCACGGACAGAAAAGGTGAGGCCATTCAGTCTCCGGCGACATCTCATCCGGCTTGACTACGGCGCATTTGTCGAGGTAGGCGGCGTGATCACCGGCCTGATGGAGGTGAGGTGGTCCAGCCGTTCCGGTAACCGAGAAACCCGTGTTTCCCTATTGCGCGGACACCGGGTGTCGAGAAATGGTCGAGCTCCACGCGACAGGAAACGGCACCAAATGAATGGTGCCGACACCACCTGAGAGGGGCCCATCAAATGACCGCCATCGACACCCGCACCAACGCCACCGAAAACACCGCCGCCAATGACGCCGTAAACGGCTCTCAGACGGCCGGTACGGCGACCGGGGCCACCGCCCTGGCCGTTGGTCCGGTCGAATTGGCCGGGGCCGTGTGGGACGCGCTGAACGCCAACCCCGGCGCGTCGGCCGCGACCATCGCCACGGCGGCGGGGGTGTCCCAGACCGCCGCCCGACGTGCCCTGAACGAGTTGGAGGCCGCCGGGCACGCCACCCGCACGCCGGGCGGACACCACGACGGCAAGCGCGTCCCGGACGCATGGAACGCCACCCCGGCGGCTGACACCACCGGTAGCCCCGACACGGGATCCGAGGCGACCACGGATAGCACCGACGTGCCGGAGGTGACCGTCGCCGCGTCCGATGACGACACCGCCCCGGCCCCGTCCGCCGAGGTGCGCCCGGTAGACGAGGCCACCGGTGACGCGCCCACCACCGACGCCGACGCCGACGGCGTGCCGGGCGGTGAGGAGGAAACGGCCACGGATCCGGCGGACGCCCCCACCCCGGTCACCGGTACCCCGCCTACCGAGGAGGGCGCTCCCGCGCAGGTCAACGACGACGGGGATGAGGGGATGGACTCGGCGGCGGTCAGCGATGCGCGCGAGGCCCTGACCGCGCTGGGCGAGGCGGTCACCGGTGCGTTGTCGGCCCTGCAGGCGGGTGACCGGGAGGCGGTGCTGGCGGCGGCCGAGACGTTCTACGCCGGTTCGGGTAAGGCCCGCCGTCGGGTTCGGGCCGCCGCGCACCGGCGGCGGCGCGGCGCGTCGGGGGCGGCGCATGCCGCGCCGGGGCAGCTGCGGGAGAAGGTCGCCGGGCATCTGGCGGCGCACCCGGGCAAGGAGTTCACGCCGCACGAGATCAGCAAGGTGATCGGGCATTCGGCCGGGGCCATCGCCAACGCCCTGGACCGGTTGGCCGCGCTCGGTCAGGCCATCGAGACCTGTGAGCGGCCCCGCCGGTTCGCCGCCACACAAGACACTCCCGCGTCCGCCGCCGCCACGCCCGCCACCGGTGCGGCTACCGCCTGAATCCGCTTTGGGCGGGCGGCGGCCCGCGTTGGGGCCGGTCCGCCCGCCCCGCCCGGTCCCCCCGGAACCGACACGACGCGTCGAGGGAGATCACGATGAGCAGCACCACACCCACGTCACCAGCGGGCACCGGAACCACGGCCACACCACCGGGCACGACATCGGCCACCTCAGCCATGGAATTCGCGGTGCGGCGTACGCCGACCGGCAGGTTGGGACAAGGCGAGTTGCGCCGTCAGGTCGCCGCGCACCTACTGGCCAACCCCGCCAAGGAATACACGCCCGGGCAGATCGCCACGGCGGTCGGTGCGCGATCGGCCGGTGCGGTCGCCAACGCGCTCGAGGCGCTCGTGGCCGGTGGTCACGCGCAGTTGACCACGGCCAAACCGCGCCGGTTCCGCGCCACCGCCACCACCGCCGAGGCCACCAAAAGCGGGCCGGTCCCGGCCCGCCCACACCCCGCCCCGCACACGCCGGGCACGCCATCCTCCCGCCCGGCGGCCTCCGGCACGGGCACGCCGGGCGGGACGGCAGCGGACGCCTCGGCGGTGGAGGCGGGCGGGGGTGTGCGGCGGCCGAACGGGCAGACCTACCACCCGCGCGCTTTGGCCGATCTGCCGGACGTGACCGCGTTGCGCAAACTCCGCACGGCGGGGGTCCCGGCCCTGTTGTACGGGCCGCCCGGCACCGGCAAGACCTCCCTGGTCGAGGCGGCCTTCCCCGACCTGATCACGGTGGCCGGGGACGGGGACACGGCGGTGGCTGATTTCGTCGGCGAGTACACCCAGACCAGCGCGGGTGCGTATGAGTTCGTCTACGGGCCGCTGGTGACCGCGATGACCGAGGGCCGGTGCCTGTTCATCGACGACGCCACGCTCATCTCCCCCAAGGTGCTGGCGGTGGTGTATCCGGCGATGGACGGCCGCCGCCAGATCACCGTCAAAGCCCATACCGGCGAGGCCATCACCGCCGCCGACGGCTTCTACGTGATCGCCGGGCACAACCCCGGCGTCCATGGCGCGGTCCTCACCGAGGCCCTCGCCTCCCGGTTCGCCGCTCAGATCAAGGTGTCGACCGACTATGACCTGGCCCGCACCCTGAAGATCGATCAGCGCGTGGTCCGGGTGGCCCGTGGTCTTTCCATGCAGGTCGAGGCCGGGCTGATCGGGTGGGCCCCGCAACTACGCGAACTGATCGCCTACCAAAAGATCACACGCGTCCTAGGCACCGATGCGGCGGTGGCGAACCTGATCGGTATCGCCCCCGAAGAAGACCGTGACGAGGTGGCCAAGGTCATCGCCGCCGTCTACGGCCGCACCATCAAACCCCTCGCCCTGGGCCGCCAACTGTGACCCGCCACCGGTGACCCACCGCCACCGCCCGTCATCCACGCGAAAGAGGACCCGTCATGTTCGCGCACCTGATCACCACCCGGCCCGAACCCGCCACTCCGAGCGGGGCGTGGCTGAAACTGTCCGCCGCGTTCACGGACCAAACCGATCACCTGACCGGACGCGAGGACCTGATCGTCACTTGCGCGCCCGGGGCCGGGCGCGGTGCGCCGGGCTGTTTCATTCCCGCCCTGGGCACCATCGAGCTGGATGGCACTCACCTCGGCCTCAACCCGGCCACCTGCGACCCGCGCCGCCCCTCGGACCGGGAACGCTACCCCGCGCTGTGGGGGGTGTTCGTCCACGAGACCGCCCACGCCCGCCACTCGATCTGGACCACCACCCTCGACGAGGCGCTCACTGCCCACGCCGAGGCGGCGACGGTGCTGGAGGAGTCCCGGATCGAAGCCGCACAAGTACGGCGGCGACCCGCTGACCGGCAGTGGCTACGCGCCTCCGCCCGCCAACTCGTCCTCGCCGATTTCACCACCCCGCCCGGCCCCAGCACGTCCACCGCCCCCGCGCCCGCCGTCCCTGGCACGCCAGGAACGCCGGGCACCGTCACCACGGGCCCGGCCGCCCACGGCCCGGAATCGACAGAGATTCCCCAGGTGGCGATGACGCCGTGGCAGGCCGGGCGCGCCGCTGCCCTGCTGCTCGCCCGCGCCGACGCCGAGGTCCTCGACACGGACGAGGTCACCGCGCTGAAGGCGACCATCACCGAGGTGATCGGGGCCAGCCGGTTGAGTGCGCTGGCCGCCCTGTGGCACCTCGCCCACGCCACCGCCGACGATGACGCCGCCACGATGCTGGAGCTGGGCCGCCGCTGGTGCACCATCCTCGGCACCGATCCCGACGCACCTCCGCCTTCACCCGAAGACGAGCGAGAAGAAGAGGATGGGGAGTCGAGCCGGCCGTCACCTCTGGCCGCTGCGATCACCGCCACCCTCGTCGCCATCGCCGCCGCCGACGCCCCGCCCGCCCCACCCCCCGGCCCCAACAGGTCCAAGCAACGCTGGGAGGACAAGGCCGCTCGGGAACGCGCGGAACGCGCCGCACAGGCGGTATTCGGCGAACCCGGTGGCCACGGGCACGGCGGCGGTGGTGACACCGCGATCACCGGCACCCGCCAGCCCACCACCGCCGAGCAAGGGGCCGCGCGCCAGCTCGCCCGCCATTTGAAGGCCGCCGCCCACCGCGAACGCGTCACCGTCACCACCACCTCGGCCACCCCGCCCGGACGGCTGCGCATGCGCGGGGCGCTGGCCGCCGACGCCCAGCGCGCTGCCGGAGCCACCCCCACCGCCGAACCCTTCACCCGCACCACGCGCCGTCACGTCCCCGCCCCGCCGCTACGGGTCGGCATCGCCTGTGACGTGTCCGGATCCATGTACGCCTTCGCCGCACCGGTCGCCTCGGCCGCATGGATCCTGGCCCGCGCCACCGCCCATATCCCCGACGCCCGCTCGGCCACCGTCATCTTCGGCGACCACGTCCGCCCCCTCACCCACCCCGGACACGCCCCACGCCAGGTGAGCGAGTTCTCCGCCTGCGACGGGACCGAACGGTTCTGCAAGGCCATCGACGCCCTCGACGCTGCCCTGGACCTGATGCGCCCCGGTGCCGCCCGCCTGCTGGTCATCGTCTCCGACGGGCTGTTCAAAGGCGAGGAACTACCCGACGGCCAACAGCGCATCACCCGCCTGACCCGCGCCGGATGCGCCGTGCTGTGGCTGACCCCCGACAAGGTGAACCATCCGATGGACGGAGCCCACGTGATCACCCTGACCGATCCCGCCGAGACCGCCGCCACCATCGGCCGCGCTGCCGCCCGCGCGCTGGCCACCACCTGACCCACACCCGCCGGGGCGGCGGTGCGCCAGCACGCCGCCCCCACATGGGTCACGGCATCACCGCCACCGGCAACCGCCCGGCCCGGACGGTGGGCCGCGAACACACAGGAGCCACCGATGAACGAGTTCGCTGAATACGTGTTCCACCTCCGCGACGAAGCACTGGAAGCCGCCGGGAACAAACGTGGCCGCCTGATCCGCCTCCTCGAGGAGGCCGACGATGACCTCGCCGCAGCCGTCGCCGACGTCGCCGTCCACCAGTCCTACGCCAGCTGGTGGATGAGCGTGACCGACCACATCGAACACGGCGGCCTTGACCCCGTCACCGCCCTGGCCCGGGTACGCGAGGCCGCCTATCGCGCCGCGCTGCAAGCCCCTGGCCCGGGCGCCTCGGCGTACCAGCACGCCCAAGCTGTCGCCCGAACCGACGCCGCCCGCCTGTTCTACAACGACACCACCGCGATCGGCCCGGCCACCGTCACCGGCTCGGCCCCCACCACGCCCGCCGGGTGACCACCACCCGCCCGGCGCGCGCAACCCCCGGTGCGGCACCCGTCCGCTACCCGGATGCCGTACCGGCGGCACCGGGGATCTCCGGATCGACTTGTGTCGGCGCATCGAGACACGCCACGCTCCCGCCCCCGCCCGGTCTCCGGTGCGGGCCCAGCACCATCCACCACCAAGGAGAGAAGCAATGCAGCCTTTCGCCCAGCATCTGTTCACCTTGCGCGACAACGCCAAAGACGCCGCCGACGAGGCATGCAACCGCCTCATCGGTCAACTGCGCATCGCCGCACCCGACCTCGGCCCGGCCATCGCCGAGGTCGCGCACCTGCAGGCCTACGCCCGCTGGTGGACCACCCTCACCAACCACATCGAACACGCCCACACCGACGCCATCACCGCGCTGGTCCGCACCCGCCAGGCCGCACACCGTCTCCTACTCGAAAACGTCATCCCGCGCAGCGAGTGCCCCTTCACCGACGCCCAGGCCATCGCCAACCTCGAGGCGGCCCGGCACTTCTACCACGACACCCAAGCCCTGGAAATCGTCCCGCTCCCCCCGGCCGGACCCACCACACCCGCCACCGGGCCTGCCGCCCCGCCGCCTGCCACTGGACCGGCCGCCCCGCCTACCCGCGCCTACCCCACGATCAACCCTCGGAGGTCAATGTGACCACCGCACCGGACCTGATCTGGCTTTTCCTCGGCGAGCCCGCACGCGCCGAACAGATAGCAAACCACCACCGCGCCTTGACCGATGCAATCGAACGCCTCGCCTCGGCCCGCGGCCTGGAAGCCGGCCAGGCGGTCATCGAACACCTCACCTCCGAAGTCGTCACCACCTCCACCAGATTCGCGGCGGCGACCGGACCACTGATCACCCATCTGCTCGTCATCACCGCCGCGCTAAGAGACGCCGCCCACTACCGGCGTCTGAACGGCGGATGCTGCGCGCAGGACCCCGGCCACCTCGGAACCGACGTCCCATGTGGCTTTCACGCTGTTCAGCAGAACCTGGCGGACGTCTACACCACCGCCCTGCACGCCATCGCCGGGTGAAACCGCACCGGTCACAAACCGGGGATGGGCCGGGCACCAGCACATGAGGGGGCTGCTGGAGCCCGGCCCGCCACCCCGAGTCTTGGTCACCAGCAACTCGGCGGACGTCCACTCGGTCCACGCGACACCGCGACAAAAAGCAGGCCGACCGCTCGCGCTGGCCTACGCCATAACGGTTCATGCCGGAACAGATAAACGCCTGTGGTGCACCCGGCCGCTGCCGCAAGAAGGGATACACACCGATGAGCCGAACCATCCGTATCGACGATGAAGTCATGGCCTGGCTCCAACGGCACGCCCGCCCCGGCGATAACCCCAACCAGATCGTTCGGCGGGTCCTGGGCATGGACGAGACCCCGTCCAGGCCGTATGCCGCCCGCGCGTTGCAGGCGGCCCTGCGGGCGAACCCCGGCGTAACCGTCGCCGAACTTGCCCACGCGGCAGGGGTCGGCTACTCCACCGCAGCCCAAGCCCTTGCCGCGCTCGCCGACAAGGGGGTAGCCACCCGTACAGCCAGCAACCGAACTGGGGGCGATGGCCCCGGCAGAACCGGTTACCGATGGTGGACCGCCGAGTATGACCACACTTCTCAGCCACGCCGGGATTGACCTTCACCGATCTAACACGCCATCTCCAGCTCCAGGCCGATGTGACCACCGCCCAGGGCAGCGCCGTCTCGCTCCTCGGCAACGCCGGTCCCGCCGCACCAGACCACGACCGGAGCACTCCTAACTCCTCGTCTACGGCAGGCTCGCCGGCCGAAGGGCCGACCACACTCGCCCGCACGTAGGTGCTACCGCCCCGGTTGGTGGCATAGCAGCCACGCTCGCCGAACTGGTCTCGGCCGATTCGCTGCTTGCCCCCTGAGGTGCTGTTTCGTGCGCTCCGGGGGCTGCCGATCGGGACATGTGGCCGGGCCTTGACGTCCGTTGGGGAGTCGAGCCTGGATCGACGCGATCGTCACTACGCCGCCGGGTCCGCCGGGGGGCCGGTTGGCGATCGGTGTCCATGCCGCTACGTGGAAGGAGATGTGCCATGGCGCTGGTATCACGTCCGCTGGCCGGGCCCGGGCTGCCCGGGACCGCACTGGAATTGGTGCGGGCCGCCGGATGGACCGTCACGTCGGACGGCAAGGCGAACGCCTACGCGTTCCCGCCGGACCGCCGGGTCGTCCTGGCGTTCTTGCCCGAGCACAACCATTTCGCCCCCGAGGCGCCGCTGTGGGTCATCCGCGCCTACGGTGACCTGCACGACATCGAGTGGGAGGCCACCTTCACCGACGACACCCCGGCCGAGTTCATCGCCGCGTTCCTGGCCGACCTGATCAAACCCGAACCTCTCGAACGCGAGCACGACGAGGATTCGTCCCCGATCGTGCTCGAAGACGTCTAGGGATATCAGCGGCCAGGCGCAACGTTCCAGACGATCCCGGCCCATCCCGGCGCGCTGGGACGTTGCGCCTGACCCAACGAGGGCGGCCACGGCCTCGCCGTAGCTGTCGCCGACATCATGAAACAAACGAACACCCGTAAACCTGGTGGACCACCGTCACCGACCGCATCGAACCCAGCGGCCTCCCTCCACCGCCCTGACCTGGACGCCCAACTTCTCGCCCGCCGGTTCCGCGCCGCGCCGCTGCCACGCGGTGCGGTCGCCATCGCCGCTCCCCGCCCATCACATCCGGTGCGGTCCGGTGGCGTGCCGCCCCGCCAGCGGACGCCTGGCCGACTGGTGTCGGCGGATCGAGGTACGTCACGATCCGGGTCTACGCCGACACCAGACCACGGGGCCTGGCCGCGGGGAGCAAGGAGCGCATTCGGTGATCCGCATGATCAGCATCGAGATCGATGAGGACCTCGTCGGCTACTTGCAACAGCAGGCCAAACCCCGGGAGGACACCGCTCAGACTCTACGACGACTCCTTGGAATCGACATCCGAGTGCCGCGCGCTCTGCCGCCGGGATGGGTACCCCCGGTGGACGGTCAAGATTCCCGGCGGGCCGCGATCCTGGCTGTCCTGCGAGCCCACCCCGGCGCGACCACTCTGGAGCTGATACGCGGCGCCGGTGTCGCGTACGCGACTGGCACCAAGATCCTGCGAAGCTTGCAACAGGAGGGCGTCGCGATCCGGTGGAAGGACCCGTGGTCATCGGGTCCAGGCGTCCTTTGGCGATGGCGCTTGACCGGCGGCGATAACGAGTCCGATCCTGATGGCGGCACCACGGCAACCACTAGGCCGAACAGCTCTGACTAACTGCGACAAGCCGTTGGTTCTCGGCCTCGCATCAGGTGACGGCCGCCGACTCTCACCGGTCGTGTAGCTTCTCGTTCTTCTTGTCCCAAGGAGTGCCGTTTACCAGGGCATTCTTCGGTGCCTCAGCGATCTGTCCACGGGATTCTTCTCGTCGATCTGTCCTTTCCTCGGATAGTGGCCGGGGTTGGGGGCCGGAGGGTCTTGTGCTTTGCGGCATCTCAGGATGGACGGCTTCCTTCTCACGCTGGACCCGTATCTTCACCGCTCTCGGCTCTGCGCCGCCGTCATCGACCGCTTGGCATTCGGGCTGATCATCAAGATCGGCACCGACTCCCGTCTTACCCACGCCAAGGCACAGCGGCGACCGCCACCACGACGGCCGCGCGGCACCGGCCAAGACCGCGGGGTGGAGCGGTTCGCCGAGGCCTGTCGGCGTGCTCGCGTAGTCGTGGTCGTTCAGGCGTGACCGGTGATGACCTTTTGGAGCGCGTCCAGGAGGTGTTGGAGAGAGTCTGGTGCGCCGAGAATCTGGGCGACCACCGGGGTGAGGAGGATGACGTTGTTCAGCGCGAGCCGGCGTCGGACGCGTGTGCTAACCGGCCACGTCGGCATCTTCTCGATGGCTTGGTACCGGCGGGTGAGGCGGGCGAGTCGGTCTTCGAGGTGCTTGAGTTGGGTCTCCTTCGGTTCGGAGCGAAGCTGCCGCTGAACCTCCAGCGCCTGGTGGCCGATCTCGTCCGCCTCGGCGAGGAGCCGTCGCTTTTCTTCCTTCATGACGATATGGAAGGACCATAGCGGCAAGAGGAAGGCGAGTAGTTCGCAGACGAGTACGATTGCTAGGAGGGCCACATAGGCGTCTCGCCAACCCTCGTACCGTTCACCGTAAAAGGGGATGGCGACCCACCAGGCTCCCAGGAAAACCGCTGGAACGGCGAGCAGCATGGCCTGGAAGAAGTAAAAGTCTCCGACCGGGCGCAGGCCGGTAGCGCCGTCGAGGTGTTCGGGGTCGACGGTGACGGTGAACCGCGACCGCGTCAACCGCCTGCCGAGGAGGCCATAGCCAACCGTACGGCCGAAGCACAGCCCGACCGGCACCGCCGCGACCACCTCCGCCGTCATGGTGCCCAGGTAACGACCGACCAGCCCGCGCGCCGCGATCCAGGCGACCGCGATGACAGGCACTGTGACAGCACCGCCGACAAGCGCCGCCCACCGGCTCGACCGATGCAGGTTCCGCTCAAAGGCTTGGAGGTCCTCGGGACCGGACAGCACCTTTCCGGTCCCGAGCCGGTCCAATGTCTCATGCATCTTGTCCGGCAGCGCCAGCGAGGGGCGAAGCGCCATCAAAAAGGCGAGAATGCCGGTGACGAAAAGCCAGTCCCATCGCCGGACATCGCCGCCCCAAAGACTCAGTTCATTCAACCCTAAGAGGACGAGCAGACCCCCGGAGAACCAGCCGAAGCGCCGGTAAAGCAAGCCTTCCCCCGGCCACAACGCCAGGCGCCGGACCCATGACCCCGCAGACGCGACCGACTCCACGACGGAAATCATCCTCCACCGACCGAGGAACCGGAAGGACTCTTGGGCTGCAGAACCGGAGCCTTTCCGCGCCGGGCCCTCCCTGGGCCCCGGTTCGCGCGTGCATCGATCGCCGTCCCCTTGCGGTGATCGCGACGACCGCCGGATCGAAATCGGCCAGCAACAACCAGGCAAGCTCCGGCCGGCTCTCATAGGCGACCAGCCGTTCCACCGTGAACGACCAGTACCAGCCCGATTAGTGACGGCGCCCCTGGTGCCAGCGGAACTCTCGCACCGGCAGGCCACCAGCCACCTCCGCCACGAACACCCGATCCAGCATGGTGTCCGCGAAGTCGCCACCGCCAGCGCGGTATCGCACCCGAACCCGCTGCGCCCGCTGTTCAAGACAGGAAGCCACCCCGGCGATCATGACCTCAAGGGACATACCAGCCCAAGACGGCACGCCGACGGCGTCTCACCGAGATGGCCAAAAAGACAAGTCATGGACAACTTATTTGAGAATTGGCCATGCCTTTTGAGAACCTACAGGTCGCGTGCGGCGGGACGGGTGAATCCGACGACTCCTCCGGGGTAGGTCTTATACGACTGCAGTCTCACGCGGGCGCCGGTGTGAGGGGCGACGATCATCATGCCAGTGGCGGGCTTGTAGACGATGCCGACGTGGCCAGGGCCGGTGTGGCCGGGTTTGTAGTCGAAGAAGACCAGGTCGCCTGGCTGCTCGGTTCCTGCGGGTATCTGCTTGCCGAACCAATACTGGTCATCGGACAGGCGGGGGATGGTGATGTGGGCGGCGCGGTAGGCCATCATCGCCAGCCCCGAGCAGTCGAACCCGTCCGGGCCGGTGCCACCGTAGACGTACGGTTTGCCGATCTGGGCGCGGGCGTAGGCGATGACGGTCCCGAGCACGCCGCCGGGCGCGCCGGTGAACGCGTCCACGTCCCCGGGACACGTGTGGGGGTCCGAGCCCGGATCGGTGATGGCGGGGCTGTCGGCGGTGGCGTAGCGGGCCGCTTGGGCCATGACGTGGCGGACGTAGGCCGGGTCGGGGTTGTAGGCGAACACCGCCCGGGCCAGGCGGGCGGGTGCGCCGTGAGCAAGCAAGAACCGGGCGGCACCAGGGATGGCATCGGCGGGATGGTGCACGTCGGCCCAGCCGTCTCCGTCGCCGTCGACGGCGACGCCGCCGGCGCGCTGGCTGGCCAGGTGGCGGGGTGTACCGCCCCAGTTATTACCGGCCCGGCCGCCGATGCCGATCTGCATGGGCCCGGCCGCTCCCGCCGAGTTCGCGCCCCAGTGGACACCGCGGCTGTGGTCGCGACCGTGGTCGGACTCGGTCTTGCCGATGGCAGCGAGCAGAGTCCACGGGATCCCGTAGCGCTGCCCTGCAGCCCGGTAGAGGGCCAGGTACTGCGCCGGGATGTCGCCTTGGGCGGCGGATGCGACGCCGGGTTGTGGGGCGGTTTGTTGCTCGCAGGCGGTGAGCGTGCCGGCGTGATGGCTGAGTAAGGGCGCGCCGAGAAGCACGGGTAGGCCCAGTAGCGCCGCAACGACCAGCAGGAGGGTGGCCTGCGCCGACCCGGTGTCCTTAGCCTCACACCTGGGCGATGCGGCGGTCATGGGATGCCGCCTGAGTCGCCGGCCTGCCCGATGGCGGCGAGTTCGATGTCATACACCTTCCAGCCACCACCGGTGGTGGGGACGAGGGTGATGGCGTAGCGGACGGTGTCCTGCCGGGCGGCGTATGCAGTCGTGATGTGCTCGGTCGCAGTGACCACGAAGGTGACCGAGGCGGGCCCCAGTTCACGGATCGTTTCGGCTCGGACCTCGCCGACGCAGACCTCCTGGATGCGCTGCCGCTCCACTACGACAGCCGGGTCGTTCGCGGTGCGTTCGATGACGACGTGCAGCGAGGGACTCATCATCGATGCGAGCCGCTGGAGGTACTCGGCGGTCGGTTCGCTGTAGCGGTGGGTGCTGTAGGCGGCGGTGAACGTCTGCGCGAGCTGCGCGCTGCGGGCGAGTTGTTCTGGTGGAAACGGCAGCAGTCGACCAGCGTCGGCCGCCGTACGGATCGGCCGCGATACCGGCGCGCCCGCAGCCGGTGCGCGCGAGGGCCGTGCGGGGTGGGCGGGTCGTGCGGTGCGGCGGGTGGACCAGGTCAGGCAGACCAGCACGAGTACGAGTGCGGCGGCGCCGGCCAGGAGAAGTCCGCGGTTCATCGCTCGCCCCCGGCGGAATGGAGGTCGATGAGCCGCCGCCGGGATTGCGCGCCGATGGGCCGCCAGGTGGCACCGGCCGGTCCCCCGGCGGCGTCGAGCACCTCGAGGGTTGTGGTGGCGATCAGGGGCCTGTGGGTGGTGATGCGGTCGTGCAGGTGCTGTTCGCGGGCGGGGTTGGGCAGGACGAACAGGACCGGTGTGTCGCTGATACCGGTCGTCTCGGCCAGCGTGGCGTAGTCGCTGATCTTGGTGTCGAGGCGGTGTAGCGGTTCGGTTCCGGTGTCGTACTCGATGAAGAAGTCCGCTTCCCGGTGGTGTTCGCGCCAGCGGCCGTATCCGTCGGGCCGGGCGTATCGCCCCCACACCTTCTGGCAGCGTCGTTCGGACCACCAGATCACCAGTTCGGTGCCGGAATGGGTGCGGGCGTGGGCGGCCAGGGCGGTGAACAGGCCATTGGCACCGACCAGGTGGGTGAGCTTGTCCGAGTGGGCAATCGCCAGGGCCCGGTCGAGGCGGTAGCCGAGCTGGGCGACGGTCTTGTCCCGGCGCTGCGCCAGGATCGCGGCACCGGCGGGGCCCAGGACGTAGTGCATGGGCGAGGACCCGACCTCCATCGCCGGGCGGAACCGTTCCAGTGCGCGCAGTCGCCACAGCTTGAGGAGGCGGTGGGTGGTGGTGCTGATGGACGGGAACGCGAGCTGCTGGATCTGGCGGGTGGTCAGCACGCGGTGTTCGTGCAGGATCTCCAGCAGCCACCGGTCTCTTGGCCGTAGCCGATTCGCCAGGGCCGCGACCAGGTCCGGGCTCATCGGCGGCCGGGCCGGGATGCGTGCGGTGCCGGAACCGACGTAGGTCGGGGCACGTTTGGCAGCGGGCGTGGGCATGAGGATTCCTCCTGTCGTGACGGGTTCGGGCTGGTGGTGTGACGGGGTTAGGCGGGTGGTCGCGCCGCGGGAGGCTCGTCTTCACTCGGCTGCGCGCCGGGCTCGCTGAGTTCCGGATGGTGGGCGCCGTCGTGACGCGGGTCGGATCGCGGCGGTGGGCGGCGCGTGGTTTCGGCGTTGGCGCGCGCGGCCCGGCGCAGTAGGTCGGCGCGGCCGGGTGCCGGCTCGGGCAGGGGCCGGGTGGTGAAGGTGAACGCGGGTGTTTCGGTGTTGTTGACGATGAGGCGGGCGGCGGCCTGGTAGGCGGCCAGGTTCGCCAGATCATGGGCCGTGAGGTTCGGTGCGGTGACGGTGGCGAGTTGGCGGGCGTCGTGCGCGGAGATCGAGAAGATGATTTTGTTGCGGGCGTTGGCGGCGACCGCTTCGCGCATCCCGGCGGGGAACTGGGCCAGGTTCTGGTGCGCTAGGACTATGGACAGCCGGTGAGCGCGGGCTTCGGCGAGCATCTCCTCGAGCCCGTGAGGCAGGTTGAGGAAGCTGTGCGCCTCGTCCACATACAAGGCGGCATCCCGGCGGGTTGCTTCGGGTTGGCGGGCGCGGCGGGTGGTGGCTTCCCAGACTTTGGCGATCACGAAGGAGCCCAGGAGCCGGGCGGTGTCGTCCCCGAGCATGCCCTTGGGGACCCGCACGAGGAGGATTCCGCCGGTATTGAGGAGACGGTCGGTGTCGAGGCCGGGGCCATGGGCGCCGACCACGGCGCGGACGAAGGGTCGGAGCAGGAAGTGGCGGAGTTTGTTCATCACCGGCCCGATCGCCGCCGCGCGCGCCTCGGGTGACAGGCCGGTGTACCAGGCCCAGAAACCGGCGAGGACCTCATCGCGCAGGCGGCCGGTGGCACCGATCCGGTAGGCGTCCTCGGTCAGTAGCCGGGGGATGTCGGCCAGGGTCGCGCCGGGGGTCTGCTGGAGGGTCAGGACGGCGGAGCGGAGGATGTCGTCGGTGCGTGGCCCCCAGGAGTCGGCGAAGATCCGGGCGAAGATCCCGACCAGGTTGTCCGAGGCCAGGTTCGCGTCCTTCCCGGCGAGGACTCCGAGGGCGGGGGGTGGGGTGGTGTCGGGGTCGATCAGCCAGACCCGGTCGGCGACCTGCTCGGGAAGCCGATCGAGCAGATCGTTGATCAGGTCCCCGCGAGGATCGATCACCACCGCCGCTCGCCCCGCGCGGGCGTCGGCGAGAATCATCTGGGCGATCAGCGTGGACTTGCCCGCCCCGGTCGCCCCCAGGACGTGCAGGTGCTGGCGCGCGTCGGCGACGCACAGCGCGATGGGGCGGACGGGTCCGGCGTCGGCGTCCCCGAGCGGTTTGCAGCCCTTCCCGCCCGCCGGCACGACCGGTGGCGGGGGAACTGAGTTCGCGCCGGCCCTAGACAGGCCGGGCACCGCGGGGTCATGCGGCAGGTGCGCGATCGCGGCGAGTTCGGCGACCGACAGCAGGTCCCCCCAGCCCAGCCGCCGCTGGTTCAGTGCCTGGGCGGGGTGGTGGAGGCGGTGCCGGTCGAAGTAGTTGCGGCCGGCGAAGACCGCGAACGCCGAAGCGAGCGCGTGTGCCCGGCCGCGTGCCCATCCCCGGGCCGCCTGGACATCGTCGGTGTGGGTGGTGGCTGCGGCGTATCGGATGGTGACGGCGAAGCGTGGCTGGGCGGCCTTGTCGAGGATCGCCTTGATCTCTCCGGCGCGTTCGGGATGCGCCGCCGCGATAGTGCCCGGCCGGGCCGGTCGAGCAGGTGGGCCGGGGGTGAGCAGGTCGAGGAGCCGTCCGGTCAATGTCGGCTGGGTGGTGCCGCGCAGGCGCGCGGCGGCGCGGTGCGCGCGGGCCAGACGCCGACCCGT
The DNA here is from genome assembly GCF_039542035.1 of Actinoallomurus liliacearum. NCBI lineage: Bacteria > Bacillati > Actinomycetota > Actinomycetes > Streptosporangiales > Thermomonosporaceae > Actinoallomurus > Actinoallomurus liliacearum. The sequence continues at coordinate 98,433 of NZ_BAABHJ010000039.1, read as the reverse complement.
GATGGGGCGGGCCAGCACCTGCACCACCGCACGCTGCCCGACCGTGATGCCGGTGGCGGCACCCAGCAGGGCCCGGATCGGGTCGTCTTTGTGGCCGGTGGCGATGGGGTGGTGGTCGGGTCGCGCAAGCCGGAGCGTCCCACCGGTCGCGACGGCGCCCGTGGGGATGAGGTCGGTGGGGGTGGTGATGGTGGTGCGGGCGGCCGGCCAGGCCGCCTCGATAGCGCGGGCGACCAGCACGGCCGGGACCGAACCGGGCACCCACACCTGGATGCCGAGTTCAGGGCCGTCCCACCGGAACTCGAACGCGACATGCGGCTGCCCGAAGACCCAGCGCCGCCAGCGGGGGCGCAACAGCCCGATCAGGTTCGCCCAGAACGTCGCAGCCGCGGAGGCATCGACCTGGGGCGGCACCCGCACCTGCACCAGCTGCGCGCCGTCGAGGAGCAGACGGTGCCGCCACCGGCTCAGCAGAAGGCGGGCGACGACGATCAAGATGACCGCACCCATCGCAGCCGGAGCCGCGACCGGCAGATGAGAGATCAGGAGGTGGCCGGCCTGCTGCCCCAATCGGGAGAGCGTGCCGAGCGGGTCGGTAAGTAGCTGCCCGAGCGGCGAGTCGCCGCGCAGGTCAGCTGGAACGGCTTCGGGTGCCTGGAGGTGTCCGCCGAGGACGCGCGGGGTGTTCATAGGTCGTCGTCCTCCTCATCAGGCAGCGCGTACGGTCCGCGCCTGGGCGAGCCGGTGAAGCCGCCGGTGGGCTGCTGGTCGAGTTCGGCGAGGAACTTGGGGTCGGTGGTGGCCAGGGCGTGTTCGGCGGGGCTGGCCACCACCTCGAAGGCGACTCGGTCGGAGCCGGCGGCCAGTAGTCCCTGGCCGCGGTGGGCTGAGGCCAGCAGTTGGCGTTCGCCGTCGGTGAGGTGGAACGCCTCGGTGATCTGGTCCAGGGCCTGAGGGGCTTGGCGCAACAAGATCTGGGTGGCGGCGTTGGCGACGACGGCCTGGCCGAGGTCGGAGCCCAGGACGTCGGCGGCGTCCTGGGTGATGACGGACAGGCCGGCCCAGTGTTTGCGGCTGGCTTTGGCCATGCGGAACAAGAAGCGGGCGCCTTCGGGCTGGCGCATCAACAGCCAGCCTTCGTCGACCACCACCAGGCGGGGCTTACGCATGGTGGGGTCGGTGACACGGCGCCAGACGGCATCGAGGGTGAGGAGGGTACCGACGGTCTTGAGCTCCTCAGGCAGGTCGCGCAGGGAGAAGACGATGAGGTGGGAGTCGGGGCGGGTGGTGGTGGGGCCGTCGAACAGCTGTCGCCAGGTCCCGGTCACGTACGGGGCCAGCCGGGCGGCCAGCTCATTGGCCGCCGGGTCACCGTCGGTCTGGAGGGTGTGGGCGAGGTCGGCCAGGACCGGGGGCTGGCGGGTCCAGGTGCGCGGGTCGGCGGTCAGCCCCGCGCTGTGGTAGGCCGCGACGATCGCCCGGTCCAGCGCCGCACGGTCGGCGGGAGTGAGCGGGGTTTCCAGCAGGACGGAGATGAAGGTGTGGATGAACAACGCCCGGCGTGTCAACGCATCTGTGCTGCTGCGGTGCGCGCCGGGTGGCAGGTCGAACGGGTTCAGTCGGACGCCTTCGGCGCCGAGGGCGAGGTGTGCGCCGCCGACCGCGTGGGCGAGGCGTTCGTATTCGTTTTCCGGGTCGATGACGCAGACCTCAACGCCGGTGAACAGCGACCGCAGGATGTCGAGCTTGGCCAGGTAGGACTTGCCCGCCCCCGACCGGGCCAGGATGACGGAGTTGTGGTTGTCGCAGGTGAACCGGTCCCACATCACCAGCGAGGACGAGGCAGCGTTCACCCCGTACAGGACGGCGTGCTCGCCGAGGTCGGCGTGCAGGTCCGGTGAGGTGAACGGGAACGCCGCCGCCAGCGCACTGGTGTCGAACGTGCGCTTGACGTCGAGCAGGTCGACGCCGAGCGGCAGGGTGGTGATCCAGCCCTGCAGCGACCGGAACGTGGCAGGTTTGGCATCGATGAGCAGACCCGCGGCCAGGGCCCGGACCCGGGCGATCTCATCGTCGAGCTGCTCTGGAGTGTGGGCGTGGATGGTGAGGGTCAGACCGACGCGGAACAGCCGCACTTCACTGCGGGCCAGGCGGGCGGCCAGGTCCTGGGCGTCACCGGCGGCGGTGTCAGCACCGAAGTCGACCAGCCGGCCGTGCTCGAAGTCCGATCGGGCACCTGCCTCAAGGCGGGCGAGCTGGCGACGCAGCCGGGTCGCGGCCAGCTGAGGCGGGATCGGCTCGACATGCACGGCGACGTCCAAACGGCCCGGGTAGGTCAGCAGCGGCTCGAGCCAGCCGAGGCCGACCTCCCGCGGATACCCCGTCACCACCAGCGACGCGCACATCCCCTCCCCCAGGTCCAGGCGGCGCGGCTGCACCGCGACGCCCGGCGGCCCGATCGGTGACGCCACCGTAGGTTCGGCGTCAGTGCGAGTGCGGGTCCAGGGCAGGCGTCGTGCGCTCATCGCGTGCCCCCGGCAGTCGTCGTGGTGATGGGCGCCTCGGGGGCGGCCTGGCCGAAGTCCATGGGTGGGGCGGTCGGGTCGGCCACTGCCGCGAGCACGGCGGCGGTCTGGGCGCCGTCCAGGAGGTAGGCGTTGATCCCGGCGGCGGCCAGCGCCCGTGTGGTCTGCTCGGCCCGCCGGAGGACACGCTGGGCTGCTCCGTCGGCGTCGTGTCTCCCCCGCCCACTCGAGCCGGTCTCGGTGGGACCGTAGGGTTCGCGGAGCACGATGAGGACCTGGCGGTCCAGCAGTTCGCGGGTGGTGGCCAGCTCGGTGAGGAAGCCGGCGTGGTCGCGGGCGGCAGCCTCCAGCGCCGGGTGAGGCAGCCCGGCAGCGCGCTCCCGCAGCAGGCTGATCGCGGGAGTCAGGTTGACCGGCTGGGCGCGGACCAGGATCTGGGCCGGGCCGGTGAGGGAGTTCAGCCAGCCTCCGAACGCGCCGACCAGGGCGGCCTGTTCGCCGGGAGTGCGCAGGGCGAAGCTGACGGTAGTGCAGGCGATGATGACCGCGACACCCTCACCACCGAGGCTGATGGCTCCATCGGTGCGGATCGCGCGGGCCGGCAACCGCAGCGGTGCCGGAAACGGCGACGCTTGGTCTGGGGCGGTGGCCCAGGCGGGCAGCGCGGGGACCCCGTCGGGGGCGATGACGAGGCGGCGCGGCTGGCCGGCCTGCCTGACCGCATAGGCCAGGAGGCGGTCCAGGGGAATGCCGTCGCGTTCGACCAGCGCGAGCGCCGCCGCCGCCCCGAGGATCACCACGGCGAGCACGACGAAGACGGGCAACGGCAGGACGTTCGCGGTGCCCAGGTACAGGGCCCACACGCCGGCGACGGCGGGGGTGAGGATGGCGAGCTGGCGGGCGGTGAAGTTCGCCAGCACCCGGTCGGGCTTTTCGATGTCGGCCGGGATCGTCACCGAATACGGCGTGCTCATCGGTTCCTCCATGGGGTGGTCGAAGACGGGGTGGTCGTGCCGCCGCGGGCGCGGGCCTCGGCGTCGCGCAGCGCCGCGGTATCGGCGAGCCGGCGCGGCGAACGGCCAGCCTGCGGGCTGCCCGGCGGCGGGAAACGCAGGGGCAGTTCCGGCTGGGCATGGCCCCGCGCGGGTGGGGCGGGCAGCCGGGTCTGGGTGTAGCGGGGACGGATCGGCAGCGAGGTCTGCTGCCAGCGCGATGGCCTGCCCGAGGTGGCGGGCAGCCGAAGCTGCGTCCACCCCGGCGAGGGCGTGACGGGCTGGGGTGGTGGCGTGATCGGCAGCTGCAACTGCGTCCCGCCGGCCGGTGGTGAGGGCGGGAACGGCAGCTGCGGCTGCACCCACGTCGGCGGATTCGACGGCGGCGCAGGCGGAGGCAGTGCCGGTGGGGACGGGGGCAGCCTCGGCGGCCGACGCGGTCCGCCAGCCGCGCGGCCGGCCTTGAGCGCACCCACATTGCGGAAGATCAAAAGCGCTGCGATCGTGCGGGCAGCCCGGACGATGGGGCTGCGGCCCATCCCACCGCGGAAGATCATCTGGGAGACCCAGAACGGGATCCGCGCCAGGATGTACAGCAGGCAGATCACCAAGATCAGGTCGAACGTACCTCTGCCGGACCGGGCGCCGAACAGGTCGGTTTGGTCGGAGGTGAAGAACACCCGCAGCGCGGTGGCCAGCACCAGGGCCTGGGCGACCTGGATCGCCAGCACCCCCGCGATGGCGCGCCACCACATCTGGGCCAGCCCCTCAGCCTGCGGGAGGGCGTGGCAGGCCAGGGCGAGCGGCGCGGCGGCGGTCAGCAGCACCAGCAGCATGACCCGGATCGCGAAGGTGAACAGCACCACCAGACCGGCGATCACAGCGACCAACGCCAGCAGGCCGGTGAACGGGTCGGTGGCGTCCGTCAGGGCGTGCAGGATCAGGCCCTTGAGCGTGTTGGCCGCCTGGGCCTCATCGACGCCGTGCCCCATGAACGTCTGAGACAGCGCGTTGGCGAACTCGATGGCCTGCCCGATCAGCGGCAGGTTCATGTTCGCCGCGACGATCGCGACCACCAGACGCGGACCGAGATCCTTGGCGGTGAAGGACGTCTGCAGGGTCTGGTGACCCATGATGAACAAGCCGCCGAGGATCACCAGGAGGACGAAACTGGTGTTGGCGATCCACGCCGAGGTCTCCCACAGGCTGTGAACCCGGTCCATCTGGTCGACGCGGGGCGTGGACAGCACCGAGCGGGCCAAGAACCGGAACACCGGATTGAGGGCGTAGGAGACCAGGCCACGGAAGAACCCGTTGACCGCCTGACCGAACTCACACCCCAGGTCGAAGAACCCGCACCCACCCGACCCGTTACCTGCCGGTCCCGTCGACGGGCTCTGACCGGGCGCCGGCGCGGATGTCGAAGAGGTCGGCGGTGGAGCAGTCGGAGGAGCGGTGGTCGGACCAGACTCGGCCGGCGCCGTGCGCGGCGCCGAGGAAGGTGCCGACGGTGGTGAGGGGGTCGGCGGCGGAGTGGCCACCGCCGGGCGCACACCCGTAAGCGGTTGGGCGTGCGCAGCACCGGTATTTCCGGTGACCACGGTGGCGGCCAGCCCGGCAGCAGCCACCAGCAGCAGCAGGGCCTTGATCCAGGTTGGCAGGGGCATTCGCATTCCGCTCACGCCCCGACGAAGCCTTTGAGGATCTGCACCAGCACCGGGGCCAGCACAGCGACGCCGTAACCGATCGCGGCGTACTTCAGGGTGTCCTTGGCCTTGGCGACCTCACCGGGGTCACCACCGGCCAGCAGGTACCGGACTCCACCGATCGTCAAGAACAACGTGGCCAGGGCGACCAGCATCCCCACCAGCCACTTGGTGATGTTGCCGATCACCGTGTTCAGATCCTTGGCCACCGCGTAGGCGGCGGCCTCGGCGGCCGGGGCTGTGGTGGTGATGACCGCTGCCGCGGTCATCACCACCACCGCGCACCCGGCGGCCAAGACGACGCCAGCCGCGCGAGGGGCGGGGCGGGATCGGCGGTTCATGACGCATCGCCGTCGGGTCGCCGGGTTCGGCCGTCTCCGGGACGGCGGGTGCAGGCCCGGGGTCCCCGGTAGCGGCGCCGGTCACCGGAGCGATGCCGGCGGTGTGCGCCCCGGGTGGAGATGTCGTCGCGGGGACCGGTGGGGGTGGGGCTGGGTGCGGGACCCTTGCAGAAGGCTCCTTTCTCGTTGGGGTCCTTGGCGGATCCATCCGTGTCGGGTGTGCCGTCCGAGATGGTGGATCGGCCCCGCACCCGCCCCGGCTCGAGGTTTCCTCCGCTCGCCTTGTTAAGACCGGGATTCGGTCGGTGAGCGGACAGGCGATGTTCGACATCACCGTTCTTCATCGCGGTGACCAGCCGGGCCTCACCGCGCTGCCGCGTCTTGCAGGCGGCCTCGTAGCCGAGGCCGAGTTCGGCGGCGGCGTCCTTGAGTGTGAGGTCTTCGAGTCGGCTGCGGCCGATCAGCTCGGCCTGCAGCGGCGACAGCACGCCCTTGGCGACCGCGTCGAACAAGATCAGGTCCGGGTGCCCCCACGGCGCGGGCGGCGGCTGCGACTCCGCGACCGGCGACGGCATGGGCATGAGACCGTCGCGGGTGTAACGGGCGGTGATCCCGGCCCGGTAGGCGCACCACCGCAACCGGGTGATCACCCCCGGCCGGTCGACCTCGATACGGCGCAGACCCTCCAGGAAACCGGTCAGCACGGCCGAGTCGATGTCGGCGGCATCGCCGCGGTAGCCCTCGGCGAGCTCGGTGGCCATCTTCCGCAACGCCGGAAGGGCGACGCCGGCGGCGGCGATCGTCCAAGCCGGACGTTGGGTCCGCGCCTGGTCGATCAGGTGCCGCCAGGCCGCGTCCCGGCACGCCCGACCCGTCGCCGGGTGCAGCAAAATCGCCCGCAACTCCCCCAGCGGGATCAGTCGGCGCGGCAACCCGTGCCCGATGGCGCTGCCGTCGAGGGCGATCGGGTTGGGGCCGGCGGTCAGCAGGTAGAACGTCGAAGCCACCGTTTGCAGCGAAGAAGGCGGCCTCTGGTGTGTCCGGCGACGCCGCTGCGGGCCGTCTTGATGTGCACCGGGGTTCTGCTGGTTCGGATGAGAGTGATCAGGACTGGCCATGGTGAGGCTCCTTCGATCCGCAGTGGTTCGGGAGCTCTCATGCAGCCAGCAGGTCTAGGCATTTCTTAGGCATGCGGGGTGACGGGTGGGCCTACGAACGTGTGCCTACGAAACGCTTACGGCTCGCCTGCGTCCGAATACGTGCCTACGCCCCATGCCCGCCCCGATGCGGCAGGAGCAGGCTCGTCGTTCTACCTGGCCCTCCTTGAAAGCGGCACGCCGCTGGCCCGGGGGCATGCGCTAAGGAGAATCAGCCGCGAGTTGCGGCTGCTCTCAGGGCTATAAATCCGCGACGGTTGCCTCGCCGGCTGGATCGAGCTTTTGCCCGCCTTCCGCGGCGCGCATGCGCGGGTTCGTCAGGCCACATGGCTGAGCCGTACGCGATCCGCCTCGCCGTTGTCCGGACCGTTGGAACACCCGGTTCGCGCCGATGACCGTGGAGCCGTGCCCAGTCACGCGCTAAGCCTCCCTGCCCACAGTCGTCTTGGCGCGGCTTCCGTCCCGATGTGGCCGGACGGTGGGCTGTTGGCTCGGGCGAGCGCTAGTCGGGCTGCGGGACATGAGTCCCGACGTAACTATGGCCACGCCTGTCTGCGTAGTTCTAGAAGGTAGACACGCGGTGAAAGTGCAGGATGTGGACGGGATTCCTGGCTTGGTCAGCTCGCGGCGTCAGGGGATCAGTGCAAAGGCTGCACGGTGATGTCCCCGCAGTAGGCGCTGGTGGCGATCATCGTGCTGCCGTCAAGGGCGCGGGCGGCCGCGACGCCGACTCCAGGGATCGGGTCACCGATCAAAGCGCCGGTCAGTAGGTCGATCCGGCGGATGAGCCGGTCTCCGCCGGCGGCGAGGAGACAGGGGCCTTCGGCCGCGATGATCACGGCGAATTGAAAGGCCCAAGCGCCGGTGTGGATGGGCCGGCCGATCGGTTCACCAGTGATGGCGTCCCAGCGCCGGATGACCCCGTCGCTGTCCGCGCTGGCGAGCAGGATCCGCCCGTCCGCCAGGGTGACCGAGGCGAGGGAAAGAACCTGCCCCTCATGACCGTTCAGCGGTGCGCCAAATGGGGCTCCACTGATCGCCTCCCAGCGCCGAACAGCAGCGTCCTCTCCACCGGAGGCGATCATGGTCGACCCGTCGGGGAGGGTGATGACCTCGACGGATTTGACGCAGAAGCCGTGGCCGCTCAAAGGTGTTCCCAGCGGTTCGCCGGTCATGGCATCCCAGCGGTAGACCAGGTGGTCATGGCCGGCGCCCACCAGGATCGATCTCCCATCGTGCACAGTCCCGGACGCCACCGACCAAATGGTTCTGTCCGGGCACAGGTTGCCCGGCAGCGGTTCACCGGTCAGCGCATCCCACCGGCAGACGCCATCCTCTCCGCCCGAAGCCAGGAGCGTCCGGCCCTGCGGCAGGCGTACCACCGTGAGGCTGAAGCTGATCGAATCATCGGTGACACGCCATAGCTCTTCGCCGGAGGCGACGTCCCAGCAGCCGATCGTGCCGTCAGGCTGTCTCGCCATCAGCAACATCCGGCCGCGCGGCGACCGGGTGAGCAGCAGCGGCCCCGGAGTCCCAGGCCCGGTCTTAGGGATGATGACGCGTCGCATCTTCCACCTCTTGCCTGGTCACCTTCTTACAGATGCGACCGCCGTTGGCGTCGGGTATGTCGATGATGATGCTGGTCCACTCCGGGTCGGGCATCGTGACGATGCCGGCGGTGTAGGTGGCATCGTCCAGCAGATCGGCGGTGATCCGGACGCCGGTGAGTTCCTCAGCGAGGGCAAACTTCCCTGAGACACCCGGGTCCGGTCCGTCGGCACCAAGGTCGTACCCGACGCGACTCATGGTGGACAGGAGGGCGTCGGGAGTGCTGCCGGACCGGCTGCGCGGCCATTCGAAAGAGGTGCGCAGATCACCGTCCTCCCACCAGCGGAAAAGGGTGAGGGCGTTGACGTTGCGGTAGTGGGAGACGATCCGGGTTCCGGCCGAGGCCACAGCCATGAACTGATCGTCAGTGCCGACCGTGCCGTTGATCTCCACGCCCAGCGTCCAAGGCCCGTCGGGACCGAGGACCGGCGCCGCACCGACGAGCATGTAGTCGCCATACAGATCCTGACTGTCCTGAAACTCCATATCCCGGGCGGCGAAGGCGTCCATGCCCGTGAAATCACCTTGAAAGTCGGCGTCGAGCCGCGACAGGAACTCGACGGGCGTCAGGTCCTTGATCAAGGTGAGACAGTACATCTCAGATAGCCAACCGCGCCGATAGTCGTTGAACCAGACGTAGTCAGCGGCAGAAGCGGTCATAGCGGCTGATGCTTCCACGCGTCGCCGACATTCCCGAGGACCGCCGTCTTCTCAAGGAACGCTGGTTGCCGGAAGAGGCCACCCGGCAGACAGAGACGGCCGTGTTCCTGGGTAGTCGCCCATGAAACACACCCTCCTGATTTTGTTTGCCGGAACTGACCGCACTTGCTCGTGGGTTTTGACCGCGCTTGGTGGCCGTGGGCGTGATCGATGTTCGCGAGGAGTGACCGCACTTTGGCGGTTGGGGGGTTTGCGGGCCCGGAGGGCTGGCGCGGCTGGCGGGCAGGCCCGCGGGGACTCGTCATGTGCCTGAGCTCGTCATCGCCGGATTGTGGAAGACCGGCCCCCGCCCACCCGGAAGGTGGCGGGGGCCGGCTTCTTCCTCAACCGCCCAGCGTCTCTCGAACGCCGTGCTAGACGGCTGCGCGCCAGTCACGCTCTGCGGCTAGCGATCGCTCCAGGCCTGCGCCGTAGAGGCCACCGACCATCCCGTGACGCTCCATCGTCTTGCTCAGGAACTTCGCCGACCGCAGGGCCAGCTTCCTCATCCGCTCCGGATCCTGCGTAGCCTTCGCGGCTGCCACAGCCTTCGCGGCCTTTGCGACCCTGATCTTCTGCAGCAGGGAGGCCGCCGCACGTTCTGCGGCGACCGTGGCGATGCTGGCGAGCTGGACCTGGTGCTCCGGAGTCCGCTCACCCTGGAAAGCCCACTCAGTCGAGATGCCCTTCGCGATGATCCAGGCGAAGTGACCCAGCGGACCGTTCTGCCGCGGGTCCTCCGAGCCAGAGCGTGACAGTTCCAGTTCCAGCTCAGCCTGCTCCTCCACGCTGATCGGGGACAGCAGGAGCTGCTTGGCCTGAATTCGCAGGTCAGACTTCCGCTTCCAGTCCTCCTTGTCCCCAGAAGCCAGAGCCGCACCGATGATCAGCAGTGCCCCTATCATTTGATCGGCCTTTCCGTTGCCGTGGACCGGCTGCGTTTACGCACCCGGACAGGTCTTGAGACCCGCAACATCCACTGTCCGAGGTGGGCCGTGGTACGCACGGGGTGACGTGGGCTGGTCGCAAGAGGGGCCAGGTAAGTCACACTGCGCGGTCAAAACTCACGAACAACGACTTCACCGGAACAGGACCGCGGTCACAGCCCGCAAGCAACCGCGGCCAACTCTCCGAGCAAAACCACCCTCCAGCCTCCGTAGGCGAGGGCGTTCGCCGTAATCCGTCCAGTAGCCGCACCCCCACGCCCACGAACGCGGACGACGATGCTCACATGCACGGCCATCTCTCTGCTCGATCAGCCATCCGTGGCCATGGAATCGAACCTGCACGCCAGCACTCCTCCGGTCCTCCCAGTCCCGGGTCCCGTCACCCGTTGACCGCTCGTCTTGGGTTGCCAACCATGTGCCTGAGTTCTACTGGCGACACGGCTGCTTACTCAACGAGGCCGCTACCCATCCAGACTGCCGCCGACGACGTGCTCACCGGTTGCCAACCACGTGCCCAAGGGCGCGCCTACGGCCCTTGCCACGTGCCTAAGGACATGCCGACGCCCAAGCGCCTGGCCGGCGGCGCGCTTACCGGCTAGGTGTTGCTTGCCTACGCGGTGCCTTTGAACGCAGCGGCTTGCCTAACCTCGTGCCTAAGATCACCGTCCAGCCCGTTGCGGCTGCCGGTCGCATGCCTATCGGCCGTGCCTAAGAAGTGCCTACGTGGGCGGGTTGCCTGGGGCACGTGCCGTTCGAGACGGGTGGACGCGCAGAAGCACCCGTTATGAATTTCAACCTGAACCAGTCCGGTGGCCGCCCTCCTGGCTGGCCATACGTCGCCCGCTGCGATTCCTCCCCCGCCAACCCTGCCGAGGCATTGCCGCTGTCGGTGTGGGCGTGCGCGCAACAGCCCTCGATCACCCAGAGGAAGGGCCGCTACCTTGCCGCGGCGACCGCGCACCCGGCCAAGATGCTGCCCACCCTGGCCGCCACCGCCATCACCTCCTACACCCACCCCGGCGACCTCGTCCTGGACCCGATGTGCGGGATCGGCACCACCCTGGTCGAAGCCGTCCATCTCGGCCGGGATGCGATCGGGATCGAGTGCGAACCCCGCTGGGCCCATTTGGCCCGCGCCGGCCTCGACCACGCCCGCGACGATGGCGCGGCCGGGACGGGCGCGGTCATCACCGGGGACGCCCGGAACGCGACCGCTCTGCTGTCCGACCCGCGCGTCGCCGGGCGGGTGGCGCTGCTGTTGACCTCACCTCCGTACGGGCAGGCCACGCATGGGCATGTCTGTTCCACCCGCGATAGCGGCCGTTCCGGCGTCCGCAAGACCAATTACAGCTACGGCCAGGACCCGCACAACCTGGCCCGCGGCAACCACGACCGGCTGCTGGCCGGATTCACCGACATCCTCACCGGCTGCCTGCCCCTGCTGCGGCCGGGTGGGATCGTGGCGATCAGCACCCGACCGTTCCGCCGCCACGGCCGATACATCGACTTCCCCGCCCAGGTCTGGGCCGCCGCCCAAGACGCCGGCCTAGAGCCGGTACAGCGGCTGGTCGCCTTGTTGTGCGGCATCAAGGACGACCACCTGGTGACACGGGCGTCGTTCTTCGCCATGCACGAGACCCGCAAAGCCCGCGCCGCCGGACTACCGCTCCACGTCAACGCGCACGAGGAGGTCCTCGTGCTTCGCCGACCGCCGTTTGCTGGCAGTTCAGCCGAACTGAAGGGTCCTCAGCGGGAACCCGAGGGTCGGTTCGGTTCCTCACCGCCGGTGGACCCTGGGGTTCCCGGTGACTGCGGGGATCGCGACTCGTGAGGCCGTTCCAGAAGCTGGCGGGCGGACTCGGCGTAGCGGATCGCGGTCGATTCACCGATGCCGAACACGGCGGCAAGGTGCAGCGGATCAGCGCCGTGGGTGAGGGCCTCTTCGAGTTGCCGGTCGAGGCGGAGCCGCTCCACCGTGGCGGGCAGGCCGCGCAGGTTCAGCAGCCATGTAGCGCTGACGGGGCCGGTGTCGACCGCGGTTCTGGCGCTGATCAGCAGGTGCCGGTTCGCGGTGTTGGGCCAACGCCTCCGGCGGTGATCGAGCCAGTCGGTGATGGCCTGGAGGGTCAGGTCGTCCAGCGGCCGAGCCAGGCCAGCGACGGTCAGACGGCGATTACCGAGATCGACGTCGTCGAGTTGCAGGCCGCGGATCGCTGCGGGGCGGGCTGCGTGCACGGCCGCCAGCACGAGGAAAACTCGAGCCTGCGGGGTGGTGGCCGCTTCGACGGCCCGGGTGATGTCCTCAGGTCTCAGCGGCTGAAGGACCGGCCGTTCACGTCGTGGGCCTTTGATGCCTGCTGTCGGGTTGACGAAGAGCAGCTGCTTCTTCTTCGCCCAAGTGAACAGGGATCGCAGGACCGTCAGAACGGTGGTGCGATCCACGCCGTGCCAGGTGGCGAGATAGGTAAGTACGTCGTCTCGGGTGACCTGGCGCAGGGTGTCGTAGCGGGCCGACCAGTCCACCAGCGCCGGGGGGATGTAGCGCATGAACGTTCCGACAGTGCCCGGTCTGCGGGCTCGCGTGCGGGGGCCGCCGTCGCGCAAGGTGCGGGCCCACTGTTGGACCACGGTGGCGATGCCAGGGACCAGCGGCGTGAGTTTGCGCTGCAGCCACCGTTCGAAACTCGTGGGCCGATCCTCAAGCACGACACCCATGGTCTGCAGGATCTCGATGGTGTGGGTGACGCTGTTGCTGCGTTGCTTGATCGCCTCGTGCACGTCCGAGGCGTGGATGACCTCGCCGGTGATGTGGGTGGACAACAGCATGATGAGGTTGCGCTGCATGGCCTGGCGGATCCGCCGATTCCATCCGTGGGCTTCGGCTCTGGTGTGGGCCAGGTGCAGGGCCCAGGCCAGCCACGGATTGTCCGGCAGCGGGTCCGTGCGCAGGTCGTGCCGGTAGCGGTAGTCCCGCCGAAGACGATCGGTGAACAGCGGCGGCTGCACCCAGTCGGTGCGCGGGCGAGCCGCCACCAGGGGCGGGGGCTTGAGTGGACGGCCCTTTTCGCCATAGCGACGTGGCGCGGTACGCGGCCTGCCCTTCCGGCGGGTCATGCCGGCCAGGAACAGCTGGTGGTGACGGACGTCTGGCAGGTGCGGGGCGATCACCACGCGGGAGCGGGCATCGCCGTCCGCGAGCATGCGGTCCAGGGCGGCCTGGCACCAGCACAGGCGGCAGTACCCCGTCTTCAACGGCTGCCGGCGTTTGCACGCACCGCACTCACCGACCGCATGCCCGAAGCGGGGCGTGGCGAAGGCATAGCAGGCCAGGCACACGCCCTGGGCGCGGGTGCGGCCCCAGGCCAGGCACGAGGCGCAGCTGGTCACCGTTCGCGGGATCTTGCTGCCGTCGTGATCGTAGGGAGCCATCGCGTCTTACTGCGGGGGCAGGGACCGGCCATCGCGCCGCCGGGGCACCACCGCCGACGCCTGGGCCGAGGCGTCGACCGCCCGTGCGGGCTGGTCCTGGTTCGGCTGGGGGACCTTGTCCGGTTCAGGGATCAGCAGCTCACCGATCTCACACCCCAACACCGCGCAGATGACGTCCAGATCATCGAGCTTGAGGCTGGCCGGATTCCCCGACCACAGCCCCGACATCTTCCCGGCGCTGATCACCAGTCCGCGCGCGGCCAGCATCCGCTGCAGCTCACTGGCCTTCCAGATGCCACGGTTGGCCGCGGCCAGCCGAAGATTCCACCTCATGATCTGCGCTCCGTTCTAGCTCGACTCGCCCGGCACGAGCCCGGTCAACCGCGCGGCCGCGCGTTGCTGACCGGCCAGCCACGCGTCCTCGACATGCGTCGCGTGCACGTGGACGTATCGCATCGTCGTAGCCACCCAGGCGTGCCCCAACATCTCCTGAACGGCGAGCAGGTCCATCCCGCTCAGATACAGCTGAGACGCGGCGAAGTGCCGCAGCACATGGGGCGTCACCTTGTGCGTCCACTCCGGCAGGTGCCGGCCCGCCATGTCGCTCAGCGTGGACCGCAACGACTCGTTCGCGACCCGGGCCGCCGTGCCGTCGGTGTTCTTACGCTCGGACGGAAACAACGGCGCCCCCGGACGAGTGTGGTCGTCATCGAAGTGACCCCATACGTCTTCGATAAACCAGCGCAGTGTCCGTCCCGCACCGTTGATCAGCGGGACCATCCGCTCCCGAGGACCGGACCCGCGGGCGCCCTTGCCGCATCGGACGTGGAGCTTGCCGAACCGTCCCAGATCCCACTTCACATCAGCCAGATCAAGACCGCGGACTTCGCTGACGCGCAGGCCCACCTCGGCCATCAGCCGAGCCGCCGCATAGTTCCGGGCGGTCGGACCGAACTTGCGGCACGTCGTCAATTCCTCACGCCAGCGCGCGAACAGCCGGTCGACCTGCTCGCTGCTGGGCGGGATCCGCAACGCCGCATCCCGTCTGCCGCGCGGACGGTTCATCTCATCGATCGGGCACTGGACCACCCGGCCGGTCAGCTGATGGATCTCGACCGCGTGCCGCAACTCCAGGAACAGGAAGAAGGTCTTCAGCGCCTGAGCGCGTGCCAGCCGGGTTCCCTTGGCCGCCCTGTGCAGCACCGTGCCAAAGTAGCGGTCGGCATCGGCCGGCTCCATCTCCCACAGCGGACGCTCCAGCCACGTCCTGATCTGCTCCGGGTGCACGACGTCGGTACGGATCGTCCCGTCCGCCAAGCCAGCCGCCGCGCGGGCGAGCACGAATCCGGCAAGCACGTCGGTTTCGAAGGCGGCCACTTCTTCTGGACCCGCTGGCGCGCGTGCTTCGCGCAGGTCGCGTACGACCGCCAACCCCACCGCACACCTCCACCACTTCACTCTGAATGCAGAGCGATCGGAGCTGACGATATGGCTTCACGATCCATGAAATCTCATCAATACCGAGATTCGCAGCGTTGCAAGGGCGAAGACCCAGGACATGAGGTCGAGCCGCCTGAAACGGATTCAGCGAACTCCCGGGTTATCTCACATGGGCCGGAGCAGGCGGGCGCTGAGCACCGACTCGCCGAGCAGCCCACTGCCCGTCCCCAGCGCCCTGGGGCAGGGACGTGAGCCCGCTCGCGATCGCGGGTCGTAGGTCGGCCGAGCGCGACTTGACCGGCGACGTGAAGGTGGGCGTACATGTGCCGTGCCCTGGGCGGCAGGCCAGCCGGATGGGACCGCCGCATGTGGAGCGGTGGTCGCCAGAGGGACATCCGGACCGCGGTCACCGCCCAGGGCACCCATCGCTTCTCCTCTGCCTTCAAGGCCGTTCCGACGCCGGTGACCGGCTGTCCCCGGCCTCGAGTGATGGTGTCCGTGCGGGCTTCGGAACCGGCACGTCGACCTTCCCATCCATCTGGGGGGAACCTAACCGGCCCGTGGACGCGGACCAGCGGATCCGCCTTGACCATGCCGATGGAGGCGAGCGTCGATGGGGGTCGCCGCGGACGGATACCCGGCCGATCGGCGGCCATCAGTCGACCGCTGCGGGCCGCCGCAGGTCCCGGCCACCCGTTCGCGGCATCACCCAACAGCAAGCGTCAGCTCCGGACACCGCCGCCGTCTTGTTCCGATGCCGGCACGCGTCACCGGCCTTCCCGTGCCGGTGCGCCTACCCCGCGGAAGGGGGGCGGCGGTGAAGCGGGAGCTGTCGCTGGCGGACATCGACACGCTGCCGGTCGTGATGGACCTGGTCAGCGCGGGCAAGGTCCTTGGGCTGGGACGCACCAAAAGCTACGAGCTGGCCAAGAAAGGCCAGTTCCCCTGCCGCCTCATCCGGGTCGGCAAAAGCTACCTGGTGCCCACCGCCGACCTGCTCGCCCTGCTCGGCCTCAACCCGGATCGCGGCAGCACTGGTCCGACGATGGAGTGAGGCATGGCTAAGGGGAAGACGTTCAAACAGTGCGGCTGCCGTGACGCCGATACCGGGCAGCGCCTGGGGCAAAAGTGCCCGAAGCTGCGCCGGGCGCGCGGGGCGTGGAGCAGCAACCACGGCACCTGGACCTACCAGCTCGAACTACCGCCCCACGCCGACGGTGGCCGCCGTGGGCCGCTGCGCCGCAGCGGCTTCGCCACCAAGGACCAAGCCGAACAGGAGATGAACACCGCCCGGGAACTCCTATCGATCGCCGCAGATGACGAGGCGACCGCTACCAAGATCGCCGACCTCATCATCCAGACCGTCAAGGACACCCGGCGGCTGCCGGATGCGGACGTGCTGCGCCGCAAGGTCCGGACCGGGCAGGACCTGGCTACCCGGCTGACCATCGCCCAGTGGCTCGAGGCATGGCTGCGCGGCAAACAGCGGCTGCGGCCCGGCACCTCCGCCTCCTACGCCACCCACATTCGCCTCTACCTGACTCCGGTCATCGGCCACATCCGCCTGGACAAACTCCAGGCCACCGACGTGGCGGCTGTCTTTGAGACGATCGATGAGCTGAACGAGACGATTCAGGCCGCCCGCGCCAGCGGCGACCCGATGCTGCGGGCCAAGGTCAAAGGCCGCCGTATGGTGAACGCTGCCACCAAGCAGCGGATCCGCGCGACCCTACGGTCGGCCCTGAATACCGCGATCAAACAACGACTGATCGACTTCAACCCCGCTGCCGTCGTCGAACTGCCCCCGGCTAAACGCCCCAAGGCCCTGATCTGGACCCCTGAACGCATCACCGCCTGGCGGCAAGCCCGCAACCAGTACGTAGAGGACACCCAGCGCCGCAAGACGGTTCTGGCCAAGCGCAGCCCACACGGCGCCAAGCTCGGGACCGGGGTCACCGCGCTGGACTCTTACATCACCACGCCGCGCCCGTCCCCGGTCATGGTCTGGACACCCGAACAAACCCGAGCGTTCCTCGACCGCGCCCACGGCCACCGCCTGTACGCGCTGTTCCACCTCATCGTCTTCCGCGGACTACGCCGCGGCGAAGCCTGCGGACTACGCTGGCCCGACCTAGACCTGGCCAGCGGCACCGCGACCATCCGCTGGCAGATCGTCCAAATCGGCGGCACCACCATCCAAGGCCGACCCAAATCCGATGCCGGGGACCGGCAGGTCGCCCTGGACCGGCAAACCATCCACGCCCTGGTGGCGCACAAGGCCCGGCAGAACACCGAACGCCTCACCGCCGGCCAGGACTGGACCGATACCGGCTTCGCCTTCACTACCCCGAGCGGCGAGGCGCTCCACCCGGCTGAGGCCACCGAGCAGTTCCACTGGCTGTGCATGGAAGCCGACCTTCCCCCAATCCGCCTGCACGACCTCCGCCACGGCGCCGCCACCCTCCTGCTCGCGGCCGGACACGACATGAAAACCGTCCAAGAAACCCTTGGCCTGTCCTCCATCACCATCGCCGCCGACACCTACACCTCCGTCCTACCCGACCTCGCCCGCCGCGCAGCCGAAGACGTCGCCGCCCTCCTCACCCCCACCACAAACCACCGCCAACCCACACCCGCACTTCAGGGCACCACGAGGGACGCGGGGGACCGAGCGCAGCGTTCCGTACCTACCATTCGCTGACGCGTATTCCTTCGAGCCACCGCCATTCTTCGCCTCTGGACTTGATTAAAGCGCGTGCCGCTACGCGGCCCGCGCGGGCGGCTGCCCCGCCCACAATGGGCGCCAGAGCCATGGAGAGACTCATCGGCGGATCAGACGTCTCCACGTTAAGCCAGTCTTGCACCACGAGGAGCACAAGCCAAGGCCGTGACGATCGCCGTGGATGGTTGCGCGCCGCACCGGCTTGGGCGATCGCTGCCGCCCCCGACTCCGTTCCTCGGGCCGGAACGGCCCTCCGGTACGGATCGGGGTTGCCACCGAACCCCCACCTTCTGCCGATCCCAGGGCTGTTGTCGCAGACCTACAAATGATCCACATGGCACATCCCGGCTGACGGCGACGCCGACGGCAACCGGGGTGCCCAGGAGCGCACCCCGGCGAACATCGGCATGACCGACCACCAGGAAGGTCATGCAATGGTCGCGCGAATGATGCTTGATGAGCCCGATTCATGGTAGCGGTTCAGAACCCTATCCCAGAGGAGTCAGAATGCTATATGGACCACCATCAGCAAGCGCAGACTCCATCGTCTGAACCATTGCCGATATTCCGGCCTCGCGCACGATCACGAGATCACCGCTGCGAAAATATCTGCCGCCCGAATTCTCTCCAGAAGAGCGCCACCTGTCCATGATTTTTTCGATTTCACGCATGGTCATAAAGGTTGCACTCCACCGCGTTCCGTCTGAGAGATAAACCTCTACATCAACATTCTCAACAGAGTCAACCTCATCCTCCGCGCCCAACATGAAGACTGCCCTGAACTGGTCGGTTACCACCTCATGGAGCGGGCTACTGGCCATAGATTTGTTTCAACCTCCCAATGACGCGAGATTCGTTACTCTTGTCCGCCTTGCCCACGATCTGGATACCACCACCGACATTTCGGAAGAACAAGCGTGCCCCATTTGCCCCGCGAGCGTAGGAGACATCCGTCCCAGCTAGGGATTTCGTACCGATTCCCGGATTCGCATTTCCGTTGGACAATTGAGAGAACAGATTATCCATCTCGCGCTGAACAGTCTGATTCCTACCGGCTTGCTGCGCCGCCTTCACCAACAACGGGTCGTCCCCAATCGCCGACGACATCGGGATACCACACAGTCCAGAGTTGTGGACGAGGACGGGCGTGGCGCCTGCCTCCACATAGTAGGTGTGGAGGCCATCGACGGTGAGGTTGTAGGTCACCATCGTGTCGGTGTGGCGGTGCAGTGCGACGATGGTTGCGGTGTGGCCTTGTGTGGTCTGGACACGGTCGCCGGCGTGGAGGTGGTCGGCCGGGGTCCAGGCACGGGTGGTGGCGTCCCAGTACAGGTGGTGGCTGGTGCCGGTGATGGTGCGCGGGCCGGTGGCGGTGGCTATCGTGACATCGGTGTAGTCGCGATCGGTTCGGGTGACGTGTACGGCGGTGACTGTGTGGGTTTGGTCGTGTGTACCGGGATCAGCGCCGGGTAGCGCATCGGCGATCTTGTCGCCGACTTTGATCTGATCGATGGGTTTGCTTTTGCCGTCGGCCAACGGTACTTGTGTCTCACCGGCGAAGCTATCGCAGGCCTTCACTCCTCCACGTTCCAGGCTCGAGGCGGCGGCGATGAGAGCAGGAAGACATTGCGCATACTTGCCATGTACACATGAGTTCAAAGCATCAAGGCCAAAGTAGCCCTGGATGAGAGTGAGTAGGCGATCTGGGTAACCGCCGACGCATCCGCTGTTTTCGCCGAAGCTGCAGTCAAGTTGGACGTAAGCTTGGCCGTTTTCTTCGTAGTCAGGCAGGGCCCGCAGCTCCTCCTGAAGCTTTTGAAGAATAGCTGAGCGCAGTTTTTGTCGGCGGTTTTCTTCTCTCGCGCGAGCCGCGGCTCGGGCTGCTGCGGTGGCGTCGTTTCCTCGGTTTTGTACCGTCCTGTGGGCTTTGCCGTCTGGCCCGCGGTAGGGGTCGTCGAGGTTCTGGTCGGTGCCGTCACCGCATTCGGTGTGGACGCAGTCGCCTTTTCGGGTGTCTCCGTTGCAGCCTACGTCGGCGTCGCTGCAGGGCGGGTTGCCGTGGGCGTCGCAGCCTTCGTTGCCGTTTCGACAGGTGTAGAGGCCGCTGGGGTCGCTTGAGGTGATGGGGTTGGAGGCGGCGTAGTTGTAGCCGCCTTGCTGCTGGGAGTCAGTGGCTTCGAAGATCGGGTCGAGGGAGGCGAAGGTGCCGGTGATCGGGTCGTACCAGCGAGCGCCCACATCGGTCAGCCCCGTTGCGGTGTCCTGTGGCTTGTTCAAGAACCCGTGGTTGTCCGGCCAGAACGCCGGAGCGGTGCCGCGGGGTGCACCATAGGGGGTTTGTTGCCGCCAGGTCGGTACGGTGAACGCCGGGTCAATGGTGAGGGTGGCGGTGCCGTGCTGGTCGCCGGTCGCGAAGGTGTAGTTGGTTCCGGAGCCGGTGCGGATGGCCTCGCCGCCACCTGGCAGGGCGTAGAACCGGGTCCCGGTGATCGCGCCGGTGCTGGTGTTCAAAGCGAGTTGCTCGCCGGGCAGGTACAGGGTGGTGGTGCCGGGGTCTTTTTGCAGGAGCAGGTTGCCGTCGGCGTCGTATATGTAACTGGATCCACCGGAACTGCCGGTGACCGTGGTCAGCTTTCCTTCATCGTCCCAGGTGAGGGTCTGCTGCCCCTGATCGGGCGTGGTGCGGGTGGCGGTGTCGCCGCTCTTGTCGTACGACATCGTTGATGTCGCGGTGCTGCCGGTGGGGCCGACGGTGGTGGTTTTGGTGAGGGTGTGTGGCTGGTCGGCGTCGTTGCCGTCGTACTTGTAGGTGGTGACGGTGTCGCCGATGCCGGCAAAACCGTGTTCGGTCTGGTTGGTGCGTTGACCGAGTGGGTTGAAGGTCCAGCTGGTCCAGTAGGCGCCTTTGGTTATGCCGGAGCCGACGGTGGAGCCGTTGTTGCTGGAGGGGTCGGTGGCGCAGGAGTCGGTGGCGGTCCAGGCCTGGGCGAGCCGGTCGAGGGTGTCGTAGCCGAAGCACTGTGTTTCGGTCGTTGTCCCTTGCCGGGTTTCGGTCTGGGTGAGGGGGTTGCCGGCCGGGTCGTAGGTGTACGAGGTCTCGTCGATCGGGGTCGACGAGGCGGCGGTGTTGGCGAGCTTGGTGTCGGTCAGCGCGCCGGTGTGCAGGTCGTATGTGTTGAAGATGTAGGCGTTCGTCTTGGTGGAGCCGATTTTGTTCTGTGTGGCCCGGCCGTAGGCGTCCCAGGTGGTGTCCACCTCATAGGAGGAGAGGCCAACGAGGCCGGACGGTACGTCAAGGGCGGTCGAGTACCCGTGGGTTACGGTCTCGGACGGCAGTGTCCCGGTGGCGGGGTAGATGTCTCGCCACGGCAGTCCGATGCCGCTGGTGTAGGTGTGGGTGAAGGTGTAGGAGTTGTTGAGGCCGGTTTCGTTGTCGGGGATTTTGATGGTCTCGCCGGTCGATTCGCCCCAGACGTTGAATCCGCTCGCCTGCTCGGTGTAGGCGTGCCCGCTCGAGCCGCTACCCCCGATGTAGGAGGTGGAGGTGGTCAGGTGGCCGATCGGGTTGGCCATCCCGGAGATCTTGTTGTCAGAGTTGTCATAGACCCAGGAGGCAAGCTGGTTCGACGAAGCTTGGTCCGGAAGCGCGGCGGCGTACTCACCCGTCTTGCGGCCGAGCGGATCGTAGGTGAAGGAGATCGTCTTGCCGCGGGCGTCGGTGGTTTGGGTGATGTTCCCGGCGACGTCGTAGGCGATGGTGGAGGTTCCGGCGTCGGGGTCTTGCTTGGTGATGGCCTGGCCGAGCAGGTTGTAGTCGGTGTGCCAGTCATCGCCGGTGGCCAGGTTCTTGACATCGGTCTGGCGGCCGACGCTGTTGAAGATGTACTGGGTGGCCTGCGGGTTGCCGCTTGAGGCGGTGGTGGATCCGCCGGTGATCGTTACGGTGGTGATCGGGGCGGTGCCTTGGCCGGGGTTCACGGTGACGGCCGGCGCGGTGGTGTACTCCGCTGTCTGGATCGTGCGGCCGAGCGCGTCGGTGACGGTCGCTGTGGCCGGGGCGCCGTTGTATGGCTGGCCGGAGGCGTTCAGCGGCACGGTGATGGTCGCGCCGCCGCCGTTCGCCGCGGTCTGGTCGTAGACCGTCGCGGTCTGCTCTTTGATGTGGGAGTCGTCGTAGGAGGTGGCCAGGATCGCGCGTCCAGCGCCGTCGAACTCGGTGTCCTGTTGGTCGTGGACTTGGGCGTCGGGGACGGTGACCAGGTCGGAGCCCGGGGTGGAGCCGGGGTCCCACCATGCGTTGTTTTTCTTCCAGGTCCAGCCGCGGGTGTCGTAGAAAGTGTCGGTGACCAGCCGGCCGCCTTGAGGGGTGGGGTTTTGGGTCTGGCGGGGCCGGAGCAGCGCGTCGTACAGCGCGGTCGAGGTGATGTACCCCTGTGCGTCGTTCATCTCCTTGGTAGTGACGACGCTGGGGGCACTGGTATTGATGTCGTAGGTGTAGAGCAGGTTCGCCGGACTGCTGGTGGCCCGGCCGTATTCCCATACGGCGGTGATGCGACCCAGGCCGTCGTAGTGGGCCGTGGTCGTAATTCCATTGGCGTCGGTCGTGGAGACCGGCAGGTTACGCAGCGGGTCGTAGGTGGTGCTGGTGGCCTGTCCGAGGGGATTGGTGACTTTCGAGCCGATGGTGACACCGTTGGGATTGGTGTAGTCCGTGTGGGTTTTGTTGCCGAGCGCGTCGTAGGTGTCGGTGACCCGGCCGTAGGAGTCGTAGGCGGTCGTGGAGGTGGTCCGGTAAGTGAACGCGCCGCTGGAGTAGCCGTCGGCGATCTGGACGGCGGAGGCCTCTCCCTTGGTGGGATGGGCCTGCGGCCAGGTGGTGAGCGAGGCCTGGTCGTAGAAGGTGCGCTGGTCGGAGACGACGTCGTCGGGCCGGGTCACGCTGGTGGGTGCGGTGAGGGCGTTGACCTGCCCTGAGCCGGGGGCGGTGGTGCCACCGGGGTTGGAGCCTCCGCAGGCGACGGCGTCGGTTTCGACCTCGGCGGGCAAACCGGCCAGGTTAAGGTCAGTGTTGGCGGGCGCGTAGGTGGTGACCGCGCATTGTCGCTGGTCGCTGCGGGACAGGTCGCCGTGGGTGTAGACGACCAGTGGGAGACCGAACGTGGCCGAGGAAGTATCGGTGTCGTAACTGGTGTCGGTTTCGGACTTCCGCCAGGTCGTCGTAGTGCCGTCGGTGAGGGCCTTGCGGCTCCAGGTCTCCACCTGCCCGCTGGCGGTGGCTGTGAGGTCGGGTAGGCCGGTGCGGGCCCGGGTGGCGGTGGGGGGCGAGACCCAGTAGGAGTTGATGGTGGATCCGGTGGCTGGCCCGTCGGCGTAGTTGTAGGTGGTGGATTCGAGGGTGTCCCCGGCGAGTTCGTCGAGGTCTTCGTGTTTTCCGCCCTGGGAGTCGGTCAAGGTGACGGCAGTGGTGTTGTTGTCCTTGGACATGCCCCGGTAGTAGGTGTCCTCGGTTTCGGTCTGCGCGTCGGCGCCTTGGCCGGTGAAGGTTTGCACGCGTCCGAAGCCGCGCCATTGTCCGTAGGTGCGGTATTTGGCCTTGACGACCTCGTTGTCGTCGTAGTGCCAGGCGCCGCCGTCCAGGTATTTGTAGCTGGTGGACGTGGTCGGAGCTCCGCCGGTGGTGTCTGCTTGGGTGACAGAGTTGACTTGGTACTTGTTGAACCAGTCCAGCAGCGGTTTGGTGTTGTCTTTCGGGGTCCAGTAGACCGGGTAGCAGGAGGAGGTGTTGGTGGCCGGGGTCGGTTTGGCGGTAGCGCTGCACGGGTTTGTCAGGGTGTAGTTCACGCCGGTCACTGCACCGGTCTCGGTGGTGATCGAGTTGATGCGCATCCGGGTCAGGGCGGGCAGCCCGTCGGTGACGCGGTCGAGGCGGTTGTCCATCTCCTTGGCGGTGAACGTCACCGTCGGCAGCGTGACGGCAGACCCGCCCGCGGTGGTGTCGGAGCCGGTATGGGCGATCTTCGACAACCACAAGGTCGGCGAGGTGCCGTCGCCGGTCGCCGGGAGGGTCTGGGTGAACTCCCAGGAGTCGACCGGAACGTAGGTGGTGCCGTTCCACTGCTGGGTCTTGATGCCTGTGAGGCGGACCGTGGACCAGAACGAGGGGGCGGTGACCAAGCAGTCCGAGCCGTCGGTGCAGTTCAGGTCGTACGGGACGTCGGGCCAGTTGGCGGCGTTGGTCTTGTTCAGCGGGTCGCAGGTGCCGGACAGGCAGCGGTCGCCGGTGGTGAACTGCACCTGATCGGGGGCGTGGCCGCCGTTGACAGTGTAGGCGTTGCCGTCGGTGAATCCGTAGTCGATGTGGTCCAGGTGAGAGTCCCGGACGAAGGTCGCGTTGGCCTTCGGGGTGGTCGTGCCGCTGGTGTCGGCGTTGCGGGCGTAGGCGTTGGTGTCCTGCTTGTAGTAGTACGCCATCGCGTTGCCGTGCAGGTCCTTGACGTAGTCCAGCTTCCACCGGTACGCCATCGTGCAGTACGAGTCGGCCCAGGTGGCCTTGTAGCAGGGGTCGCCGGAATGGGCGGAGAAGACCGGTTCGGAGTCCACCGAGTTGGTGGTCGTCTTTCCCGAGCTCCAGCCGGGCAACTGGTTACGGCCGAACAGGAAGACGGTCCCAGTCCGGTCGGTGACCTGCCAGTAGTCGGTGTTGTAGGTGCCTGACCCGTTGTTCGAGTCGGTGTAGTGCTTGATGACCTCACCGTTGTCGTCGGCGGGCGTGTAGGTCTTCTTGGCCGAATCCCAGACCAGTGAGGTCGTCGAACCGTTCAATGACATGGTCAGGACCGGTCCGTCGTAGCATTCGTCGGCCGTCGACTTGGGGGCCGCTGAGCCTTCCGGTGAGTCCGAGCAGGACTTGAACGACTGCTCGATGTAGGACTGCGGGGTCGACCAGCCGTCCCCCAGCCAGCTCGCCTGCGCCTGGGTAGCTGAGGTCTGACCGTCCACGCTGCCGGAGTCGTACGCCAGCTTGACCGACGGGATCAGGGCGGAGGCCGCCGGTGGTACCTGGATCGGGTAGGAGTAGGTGAAGGATCCGTTTGATCCGCCGGCCGACCAGGATCCGGACGGGCTCAGGGTGGTCGCGCTGTAGGTGCCGGCCGGGCTGCCGCCGTCGTTCCCGCCGTCGGCCGAGCCGCCTGTCGTGGCCGCCAGCACCATCGACTCTGAGGCCGCGTTCTGTGCGTCCGCGTGGGTGGTGAGGGATGCAGGCTGTACGGTGCCCGGCCGCGTTGCGGTATTGAGTGCCGCTGGGTGAATGCTGCTGGGATCGATCTGGGTGTAGGCGGAATGCGCCCGTACGTCGTTGCCGCCTGCCCGCAGCGGTGTCTGTACGCGGCATGACGGTGTCTGCGGGGTGGTCAGCGCACAGGCCGGCATCGTGACCAGCTGCAGCCGCGATCCGTAGTTGCCGCCGTAGGCGCCGGCGAAGGCGTGGTAGTCGACGCCGATGGTCACCGGTCCGGTGCCGCCTTTCTCGGTGGCGGTGAACAGCACGCCGTTCACCCCCGCCGCCGCGGCTGCCTTCCGGCTCGCCACCTTGACGGCGACCTGCGACGGCCCGTGATAGGCACCGCCACCAGCCGGCGGTACCGGCCGCGCCCACACGGGCGTGCCGTGCGCGGTCACGCGGCCGGTCGATCCCAGGTGCTTAAGGTCGAAGCTCACAACCCCGGTTCCACCGGACGGCAGTCTGCTCGGACCCGCGCCAGCGCTCTTGGCCGCGTCGTCATGGGGTTTCGGCGGCTTGGCGTAGTGGGCCTTGCGAACGCCCTGCGCGCCCTGAATTCCGGGAACGTGCGGTGCCGCCGGTCCTCCTAGGAAGAAGTACGCACCGGACAGCAGCGAGATCATCATGGTCATCGCGACCGACGCCCGCAGCCACAGTGACCGCGCCATCCACTCCGCCCAGCCCCGGCCGATCCAGCCCGTGATGCCCGAACCGCGCACCGCGCACCCGCTTCCTCACCTCGGCGCCGTGTACCAGCACGACGGCAACACCAGCACAGCGCCTCCGCACACACGTCACCCAGGCAAGTGCCGAAGGCAAACGCCGCGGGAAACCGGTGATTGGAAGATCAACCCGCGCAAAGTTCCCATAGCCGTCGTATGGCGCATAGCCGCCCACAGGTAAAGCAAGTTTTACCAAGAGCAAGATCACTCGTTGATCAGCGAACATCGTCAGCACTTGAAAGTTCCGTGACCTTGGTCACATTGACGATGATCACTGACAGGACGTGAGATGCGGCTTGCGTCGTGTCCCGGCAGCGGTCCTCCGGCCGCCAGCCTCACGTGCGCGTACCTCCGTCACGCCGTGGAAGGGGCCCGTCGCCGTGTCAATCGCATCGACCCGTCGCCGCAGAGCGATCCTGGGTCACCGAGGCAGGCTGCGCATAGTGATCGCCGCGATCACGGCCGGCGCGGTCGGCTTCTCGGGCAGCGCGGCGATCGCCGCCGTACCGCAGCAGGGCCACGCGAAGACAAACCGGCCAGCACCACTGACCAGGTCCGCGAAGGTGGCCCGAGAATCGGCCCAGGCGCTCAAGCAGGCCAAAGCCACCGGACAGAGCGTGCCGGTCACGTCCTTGACGACACCCACGTCTACGACGGTCGCCAATTCCGCTGGCACCTTCACCTTGAATCAGAGCGTTGAGCCGGTTCGGGTCTGGCGCGGCGGGGCGTGGCAGACCCTGGACGCGGCATTGCACGTCAACCCTGACCACTCACTGTCGCCGAACGTGACCACCAACGACCTGGTCCTGTCCGGCGGAGGCACCGGGCCGCTCGCGACGATGACCTCGACCGGCCACACGCTGGCGCTGTCCTGGCCCACGCCCCTGCCCGCTCCGACCGTCTCCGGAGCGACCGCAACCTACCCGTCGATCCTCGACGACGTCGACCTCGTGGTCACCATCTCCCCTCAAGGTGATTTCAGCGACACGCTCGTCGTCAAGAACAAGACCGCCGCCGCGAACCCCGCACTCGCCAAACTGACCATGGCCACCGCCAGCAACGACCTGACGGTGACCGCGGATGCCGCAGGTGACCTGAAAGCCGCCGCGACCGGCAACGGCGAACCGGTCTTCACCGCCAGCGACCCGATGATGTGGGACTCAGCGACCACCACCGACGACGCCGGGCAGCAGCCCGCGCCCTCCACCACAACGGAGCCCGGACAAGGCGCGCACGTCGCGCCCATCAAAGCCACGGCCCAGCAGACCGCCGCCGCTCGTACCAGCGGATCCGGCACCACACACAGCGGTTCGATAACCCTTCAGCCGGACACCGGCCTGCTCACCGACACCTCCACCGTATTCCCGGTCTACATCGATCCGACCTGGGTCACCCAAAGGAAGGGGTCTACTCGCCAGGCGTGGGCGCAGACCGACACCATCAACAAGTCCGCCGCGCACTGGAAGCCCAGCATCCTGCAGAACGGCTACTGCGGCTGGGACCTGACCTGCTCCCCCACGTTCAAAGCCGAGTCCTACGTCCGGATGAGTGTCCCCTCCCAACTGCAGGGCGCGCAGATCTATTCCTCCGAACTCGATCTGACCGTCTACTACGGCCCGTACTCCTCTTGCTCCAGCGCACCCAACCCTGGCCTGGAGCTGTGGTGGACCGGGGGGATCTCCTCCTCCACCACGTGGGACAACGCGCCTTCCTGGAAGCAGAAGATCAACACGCAATATCCTCCCGCCTGCTCGGGTCAGGATGTGGGATTCCCTATCACTTCTTTCATGCAGGACCATGCCCAAGGCGCCTCCAACCTGACCTTCGGCATCGCTGCGGCATCCGAATCCGATAAAGATGCCTGGAAGCAATTCCATGCCACCACCCTGACGATGTCGACGACCTACGACCGCGCGCCGACACTGCCCACCCATCCGGCGACGTCACCAGGCGGACCCTGCCAGACCGGCGCTCCATCCGCGACCATCATCGGCAACGACGACATCACGTTCGAAACCGTCGCCTCCGACCCCGACGGCGACTCACTTGGCACACAATTCGTCATCAAGAACTACGGCGGCTCCACCGTCTACGACTCCGGGGACGCCAAGACCGCTTCGAGCGCACTGACGTCGTACTCCGGCAACGTCGTCCGCCTGCTGCTCAGACACGAGGTGATCCAGAACTGGCATACCGACGGCGCCACCAAGGCCTACACCTACTCGTGGTACACCCGCACCAGCGACGGCAAGCTCTACAGCCCCACCACCGGCGCCGGATCATCAGGCAGCCCGTGCAACTTCACCTATGACCCGACACAGCCCTCCGCTCCCGGGCGAGCTGTCACCACCGACAGCGATGGCCGTGCCGGCGCGCTCGGCCAGGACGGCACCTTCACCTTCGCCCCGTGCGCGGGCGCGCTCGCCGACCCGCCTGTGGCCTGCACGGGCACGGCACCCAACCGCTACGTCTACCAGATCAATTCCAGCCCGCCGCTGAGCGTCATCGCCACCGGCGGCCCGCAGACGGTCCAGGTTCCGCTCAGCCACGTAGGCCTCAATACGCTGACTGTCTTTGCGCTCTCCTCGGGCGGCAACCCCGGTCCCACGGCCTCCATCGACTTCAACGTCACCGGCCCGGCCACGCCCTACGCCGATGCTGATCTCGACGGCGACACCCATCCCGACCTACTGGCCTATGGCACCGGAACCACCCCGGGCCTGTGGCTGGCCACAGGCGACGGCACCGGCAACCTCAACATGCCCACCGACATCGGTGCCGCAGGAACCGGTATCAACACCGCCGGCACACCTGCCGACTGGAACGGCGCCCAGGTCCTGCACGGCGACTTCACCGGCAACCACGTCCAGGACGTCATCGCCTACTACCCCACCGGAACCAACGCTGGCGGGACCAGCGTGCTGTACGGCAACGGCGACAGCCTCCCCCTCACTCCCGTCTCCGACAGCCAGAAGAACCTGCCTGCCGGTCAGTTCGCCGACTACTCTTTGAACGGTGATGGTGATAACCCCATCGACCTAGTCGCGGCCGGGAACGCCAGTCTGACCAGCACTGGAATAACCGACCTGATCGGGATCGCCGGCGACGACGCCAACGGCTACGAACTTGACCTCTACGCCACCTGCGGCGACTGCGACGCGACCGGTTACGGCTACTACCAGACCCTCGCCAGCCCTGCCGACTCCCCTGACGGCGCAGGCGACTGGAAAAACTTCTCCCTCGCCACCGCGCAACCCGGCGGCAAAACCGTCCTGTTCGCGCTGAAGAAAAGCACCGGCGAACTATGGGAAAGCACTAACCCCAACCAAGATCCCGCAACACCGATCGGCACCTCTTCCGCCAATGGCGGGACATGGGCCAAAATCACTGCCCCCTGGACTACCGCACCCACCCTTGTCTCCGGCGATGTCAACACTGCCGGGAAGGTCGAGCTATGGGCCCAGTCGGGAAACAACGCGACTCCGTATACTCTGTCGGCCAGTAGCCTCGCCCAGGGCACCACGGTCAGCCTCCTCGCCCCGAATCACGAATGGCCACTCACCGCCAATAGCGGACCCACCAGCAGCTGCACCGCCACCGTCTGCACCCCGGACACTCGCGGAGGATCCGACGCGCCGGTGACCGGCGGAGTCACCTTCTCCTCCGACACCACCTACGGCACTGTTGCCGACCTCGATGGGACCGGCTACCTCACCGCTCCCCCGAACATGATTCACTCCTCCAACACACTCGCTCTCGCCCTGTCCTTCCGCGCCGATCCCGGCAGCAGCGGAATCCTGGTTTCCACCGGCAACGACACCCCCGACAAGGTCAACCCCGCCACCATGCCGGTGATGTACATCGGCACCGATGGACGCCTGTACGCCCAATTCTGGAACGGCGCCATCACCCCGATGATCTCCCCACAGCCCGTCAACGACGGACAATGGCACACCGCCACACTCAACGCCTACGACGCCGGAGGCGGCGCCTACCATCAAGGCCTCTACCTCGACGACACCCCTCGCATCGGCATGGCCGGCAGCAGCCCCGTCAACAACATAGACCCCCTCAACTACATCGGCGCCGGAGTCTTCCCCGCCAACACCAGCACCAAGACCTGGATCAACGCCCCCGGCGTCACCACTAAGAACCGGCCCAGCTACTTCAGCGGCCAGATCAGCCACGTCGCCTACTACGCCGCCAACATCTCCACGGCCGAACTCAGCGCCTGGTGGAAACCCGCCCCTCTCGTCGGCCCCATCGTCTCCAACGTATCGAACGGCATATGCATCGACGACGCCGATGCCAAGACCACTGACGCTAACAAAATCCAGATTCACACGTGCAACAACACAGCGGCCGAGAACTGGTCCATCAATCCGAGCGGCTCCAGCAATACCATAACCATGACACTGAGTGGCGTCACGAAATGCATGGATGTCGACCATTCAGGCACTACCGACGGAACACTCGTCCAGCTCTACACCTGCAACAACTCCGCAGCCCAGCAATGGCATCTGGACTCCAGCGGACAAATCTGGAACCCCAACTCCGGAAAATGCTTGGACGATCCTAAGTCAAGCACCATCAACGGCACCCAGCTACAGATCTATACCTGCAACCTAAGCAAAGCGCAGTACTGGATCGTCCCCTGAATGACCTAACTGCTGCTTAGCTGCATCAGAACGCCCGAACTCAATCCGCAGGTTAAAGCTCAAGTACCGGCGGCGGTTCCCAGTACGGGGATCGCCGCCGATTTTTTATGGGCCAGACCGGAGCCCTAGTGAGGCCACGATTCGAGAACTCGATACGCAAAAAACGTCGGCAGCGGAGGTTCAGTCCGACCCGTTGGCCACATCCGCGACAGCCCCAACGAACGCCCATGGTTGCTCGCTGGTTGCTCGGATGCCACGAAACAGCCAGTCAGCCAGCGGCACCACCCGGCACGTGAACCGGTCGAGTCGCGGACGATCCGGCATAGACTGGCAGTGAGAGCACTGATCTGACACGAGAGCAGCGGACTCTTAATCCGCGGGTTCGGGGTTCAAGTCCCTGGCGGCGCACCCGTCCCGACCTGGGCGTTCTCGGTTCCACCGAGAGCGCCCAGTGTCCGTTTTGAGGCGGTTTGGCGACCACGTGTGCTCGATATGTGCTCGGGTGCCGTGATCTTGGTGAAACCACCCACGGGCACCACCCGACCATCTGGGGGTACGACCCACCAGCCAACCGCCGACGAACCGGACCCGTATCACATCCACGCCGCCCCAGACCCGTCACCGTTCATCGGCGTAACCGACCCCCTCCCCCCGCCCCAGGCAGACTCCTCCCGCTAGGCGCATACCTAGGGACGATCTTCAGCCGGCCCAGACGGTCACTACCGCCCGCACGGGCTCTGGTGATCGCCCGCTCCGTCCGACGGCCTGGTAGCGCCGCAACAGCTGTCCGGTGGACCCCAGCGCGGGATGGGCAGATACACGAACGCGCGAACCACGCCTACGCCGATGGACTGCCTACGATCTGCCCAGGCCATCGATCTTGGGCAACGGTCGAGAACCATCTCTGAAACACTCGGTGCACACCTTCGCTACCAGGCGTGACCTGCAGCTTTCGATATGTTCGGATTGGCCTCGACCCATGACCCACAGCTTCGAAGCTGCGGATTAAAAGTCCACAGCCCTGCGAGAATTCCCTACTCGACTCGCTGTCGCGTGCTATTTCACAGTGCCACCACGTGCCGTTTGATCCGCGTGTTCGTTTCTCTCGCGGCACATCGATCCGGCGTCGCGCCGGGTGCTGCCGGACAGTACCGCGACATACGAGCACCCGCGGAGCACCCAAGCGGGCCGTTGGGGCCGGAAAACTATGCATCGTCTACTCCTGACTAGGGCCAGGACGGTGGAGCCGCGACCGCGGCCCGAGCTCACGTGTTCGATGAGGACGAGACCATCTGCGGTGATTACTGGAGAAGTCATCGCCTCAGACTGAATAGGATGGCCTTGGCGGCCTACAAGCGGATCCAGGGAGATTCCGCCGCGCAGCCCCCAGGCAGACGTCTATGCCGAACGCTGGATGCGTACCGTCCGGTCCGAGGTCACCGACCGGATGCTGATCACTGGGCCGTGGCACTAGTACGTTGCGCGCTGTAACCGGCATTGCCCGCATCGGGGCAGGAACCTGCGGCCACCGGACGGCGGCGCCGGCATCACAGTCGCGGTCACGGACCTGGCGACGGGTCGGATACTACGTCGCAAGATCCTCGGCGGACTGATCCACGAGTACGACCGGGCGGCATGAAGATCACCGACTGATCCAGAAAACTACAGTTCAGAGGCCGTCGACGCAGTTTTGGCACCCGACGGGCCGGCGGGCCAGACCGCGGACTCCTCGGCAGCCGCCGACTTTGCACCGGCGTGCCGAGGCTCGACGGCTCCCACCGGTGAGGCGAAAGCTCACCGATCATGAGATGCCTGCCTGACCACGCCGTCCTCGCTGCTCCGGCACGGTGACCGGGCTCCGCGCGTTTTCACTGACCGTCGGTCGCGTGACCGATCCGAAGTTTTCTCAGCCGGTGTCGAAAACGCGCCCCCCCGTTCGAAGACCGGGTGTCAGGGCTGCCGAGCCCGATCACTTCATCATGGGAGGACTGCCATGCGCAGGATCATCGCTTCGACCTACACGACGCTCGACGGCTACATCGACAACCCGCACGAGTGGTCGCTCCAGTACAACGACGAGGGAGCTCAGAAGTACGCTTTCGAGCTCGCCCTCGGCGCCGACGCGCTGCTGCTCGGCCGTGTCACCTACGAGGGCATGGCTCAGGCGTGGCCGAACATGGGTGGCAATCCCTACGCCGACCACGTCAACTCGATCGCCAAGTACGTCGTGGCCTCCGAGCCGGTTGACATCGCCGCGTGGGGACCGTCGACCGTGGTCCCCGGGGGCAAGTTGGTCGAGACAGTCGGCCAGCTCAAGCAGCAGGACGGCGCCGACATCATCATCTGGGGCAGCGGTCGGCTCACCGATGATCTCGCCGCGGCCGGCCTGCTCCACGAGTACCGCATCTGGCTTTACCCCGTGATCAAGGGCCACGGCCAGCCGCTCTTCCGGCCGGAGAGCACCGGTCCGGTCGAGTTGGTCGATACGGTCACCTTCAACTCAGGCGTCGTCGTGCTCACCTATCGCCCGGCTGCGGCATGACCGGCGCGACGAGACGAGCGTTGGATCGAACCCTCGAGGAGGACCGGATGAAGGACGACGTATCGGCCTACATCGAGAAGACGAAGCCCTGGCAGGCTCAGGTGTGTACGAGGCTGCGGGAGATGATGCACCGTACCATTCCCGGGGTCGAGGAAGCGTTCCAGTACGGCAAGCCCCACTTCCTTCGCGATGGCCGTCCGTCGGCGGTGATCCACGTCGCGCGGGACAAGGTCTCATTCATGGTGTTCGACGCGGTCGGCGTCGAGGTCGTGCCGGGACTTCTTCGGCAGCTCGGCAACGGGGAGCGGAAGGCCGTCGACATCCGTGAAGGCGACGAGGTCGACTACGACCTCCTCGCCGACATCCTGC
Source organism: Actinoallomurus liliacearum (assembly GCF_039542035.1). Taxonomy (NCBI): domain Bacteria; kingdom Bacillati; phylum Actinomycetota; class Actinomycetes; order Streptosporangiales; family Thermomonosporaceae; genus Actinoallomurus; species Actinoallomurus liliacearum. The sequence continues at coordinate 65,294 of NZ_BAABHJ010000039.1, read as the reverse complement.
GCCGTACCAGCGGCGCGCGCTGACCGACAAGGAAGGAAACCGCATCGTGCGCGTCATGGTGATGACGAAGGGGACCGGCGCTGATGAGAGCCAAGGCCAGCCGTCCCAGGAAATGTTCGAGAAGATGCAGGCCTACAACGAACAACTCGTCAAAGCCGGCATCCTGCTCGCTGGGGAAGGTCTGAAGCCCAGCGACGCCGGGGCCCAGGTGGTCTTTACGGCGGGAGAGACCTCGGTGGTCGACGGGCCGTTCACGGAGTCGAAGGAGATCATCGCCGGGTACTGGATCTGGGAGGTCAGCTCGCTCGCGGAGGCCGTGGAGTGGGCCAGGCGGTGCCCCTTCGACCCTCGATACGGCGCAACGCAGATGCTTGAGATCCGGCCGTTCTTCGACATGGCGGACTTCGCCGAGGTCGTCGACTCCCAGACGCTTGCGAAGGGCCAGGAGCTCATCGAGCGGGGCGATGCCTGATCATGGATGTCCGCCAGTCGATCGGGGCGGTGTGGCGGATCGAGTCGCCACAGATCATCGCCACGCTCGCCCGGCAGATCGGAGATGTCGCGATAGCGGAGGACCTCGCCTCCGAAGCGTTCGTGGCCGCCCTTGAACAGTGGCCCCGCGACGGCATCCCGCCGCGGCCGGGCGCGTGGCTGATGTCCACCGCCCGGCACAAGGCGATCGACCGTGCCCGCCGCGAGGAGGCCGGTCGGTGCAAGGCGGCGCTGCTCGCGGCCGACCTGGACGACCGGACACCGGACGCCGCCGAGCAAGCGCTCGACCCGATTCCCGACGACTTGCTCACGCTCATCTTCATCGCCTGCCACCCGGTACTCTCGCTCGAGTCGCGGGTGGCGCTCACTCTGCGCCTGGTCGCTGGTCTGACCACCGAGGAGATCGCCCACGCCTTCCTCGTCCCTTCCGCCACGCTCGGCCAACGCATCTCGCGGGCGAAGCGCACACTGTCCGAAGCGCGCGTTCCCTTCGAATCCCCGCAGCCCGGGGAACTGCCGGCGCGGGTCAGCGCGGTGCTCGAAGTCGTCTACCTCGTCTTCAACGAGGGCTACTCGGCGACGTCCGGCGAGAGGTGGGTACGACGAGACCTGGCCTTGGAAGCGACGCGGCTCGGACGGGTACTCGCCGGGCTGCTGCCGCGTGAACCCGAGGTTTTCGGGCTGGTCGCGCTCATGGAACTGCAGGCCTCGCGGTTCCCCACCCGTACCGATGCGGACGGCGCACCGGTGCTGCTCGAACACCAGGACCGGACCCGCTGGGACCGTACGCTTATCACCCACGGTCTCGCCATGCTCGACCAGGCGACCGGTCTGCGCCGCCTGCTCGGGCCCTACACACTCCAGGCCGCCATCGCCGCGTACCACGCCCGGGCAGCCACCTTCGCCGACACTGACTGGGCCGCCATCGTCGCGCTCTACGACGCCCTCGCCCACCTGACCCCGTCTCCCGTGATCGAGCTCAACCGGGCGGTGGCGCTGCTCTACACCGACGGGCCAGAGGCCGCGCTGGCGGCGGCCGACTCCCTCCGGGAGGATCGAAGGCTCGCCCGGTACCACCTGCTCGGTGCGGTCCGGGGCGACATCCTTCTCCGCCTCGGCCGGAACACCGAGGCGGCCGAAGAGCTGGAGCGCGCCGCCCAACTCGCGCCCACCCGGCGTGAGCGCAGGCTCCTGCTCGAACGAATGGCTCAAGCACTCGCCGATCGTCCCGCAGATCGCTGATCCCGCACACTCAGCTCAGTCCGCGGATATCACGAGAATGCAGAGCCTGCTCAAGAGCATGGGACCAGAATGAAGCCTCGCGCAACGCATCTCCGACGTGTGGGTGCCGAATTATTGCCTCACCTCATGCGACCTAGCTTGATGATTAACGCGGGGTGTCGATGGTGTGGCCCCGGTTGATCATGGATGAAGCCCTTGGGTGATCATTCCTTCTTGCGACAGAACGGAAGATCACGACCAAGGGCTTCGACGGATCAGTGTTCACGATGCCGGTGTTGCCGGTGCACTCGGGGAGCTGTCACGGTTCCGGCAGGAGTTCTATCGGTGCCTGACGCCGCGGGCGGATGCGTTTTTCGAGCTGGCTGAGGCGGTGTTGTGCGCGGACGGGCCGGTTCGCTCGCTGGTGGAGTTGTCACTGGTCGGCGAGCATCGTCGTGGTCACGGATCGCTGTATGCGGCGCTGGCCCGAGGCCGGCTGGATGTGGGCCGGTTGCGCTGGGCGCTGTCGGCGGTGGCGTTGCCGCGGGCCGCCGATGGGCGGCTGGTGCTGGCCGTGGACGTCACCTGCTGGCTGCGCCCTGAAGCCCACACCTCACCTGAGCGGATCTTGTGTCACACCTACGGGCGCGGCAAGGACCGGCATCTGATGATCCCGGGGTGGCCGTACTCGGTGATCTGCGCGCTGGAGACCGGCCGTATGACGGGCCCCGCCTGGCCTACCTGCTGAAAGACCTGCCTGTTCGGGTGCTGGCCCGGATGCGCTCGGACCGTGTCCTGCGACGTGCGGCCCCACCCCATGCGCCCGACACCCGCGCCACCGCCAGCACGATTCCGATCACGGCGCACATCAGTGTCATCTGGGCGAAGCCGACCGGTGGGATCGCTTTGCCGTCGACCTTCAGCGGTACCCCCGCGCTTGAGGAGACGGCGGCGATGGCGGTGGTGGTCAGCGCGGCGGCGATGGCGGCGAGCCCGCCGGTGCGCCACAGCGGGACGGTGCGAGGCGAGATGGCGGTCGTGGAGGGGGCGGCGGTGTGGGGGCGAATAGGACGGGCCAGGTCGTGGGCTGAGCCGCGGCGGCGGCGTGGTCGAGGTCATCGCTCCACGCGGTAGTGCAGGTGTGTCACGCCGGGTGCCGGAACGGCCTGAACGAGGTCGAGCCGCGCATGGTCGGGCAGTTCCTGGAAGAGCCGTCGACCCGCGCCGAGCAGTACCGGCACCTGGTGGATGACGATCTCGTCGACCAGTCCCGCGGTGAGCGCGGCGGTGAGTGCGCCGCCGCCTCCCATCAGGCTGACGTCGAGGTCCCCCGCGAGCGTGCGGGCGGTGGTGACCGCCTCCTGGATCGAGGTGGTGAACCGTTGCTCCGGCGTCGCCTCGGGCGGTGCGGGGCGGTGGCTGACGACCACGAGAGGGGCGGTGGGGTGGGGGCTGCCGCCGCCCCAGCCACCCGCGTCGTCGTAGCTGTTGCGGCCCGCGATCACCGCCCCGATGCGCTCGACGAGGGGGTCGATGAAGCCGCGGGTCGTCTCCGACAGCCGAAACTGCGGGACGACCTTGCTGGGCGTGTCGCCGCCCCAGTACCAGTCGTGCAGGACGGCGCCGTCTCCGAGTCCGTGGCCGGGATGCGGGTTGCGGCCGGTGATGAAGCCGTCGACGGAGACGGCCATGTTGCTGAAGATCTTGGTCACGGTGATCGCCTGCTCTCTGGAAGGCCCAGCGGGTCGGGACGGGTGCGCGTCGTGGTGGTCCGCGAGCACCCGGGGGTTGCGTTCGGTGGTCTGGCCGGTCACCGGGCCAGCAGTTGTTCCAGGCGTGCCATCGAGTCGCGGACGCCGTGCTCCATGCCGCTTTCGATCATCGCGTCACGGCTCTCCACCGAACCGAACACCGTGTGGATGTGCACGCGGGTGCGTCCGCCGAGGTCCTCGAAGGTGAGCGTCTCGAGGCTGACGTCGTGGGGTCGGCCGTCGTATTGGAAGGTCTGCACGATCCGCTCGCCCGCTACGACGGTGTGGAACACGCCGCGGAATCGGTACTCACCGGCCTGGTCGCGGTGGATGTAGCTGTAGCGGCCGCCGGGGGTCGCGTTGTACTCGAGCACGGTCATCGTCGTCTCGGACGGCCCCAGCCACTGCGGGACGAGCTCGGGGTCGGTCCAGGCCCGGAACACCAGGGCCGGGGACGCCTCGAACTCGCGGACGAGGTCGATGAACGGGGTACCGGGCCGGGCGGTGATCGTCGTCTCGTTCACTTGTCCTGCTCCTTCATGTTCTCCAGGACCGCGTCCAGGCGGCGATGGCGTTGTTCGGCGACGAGCCGGTACCTGTCGATCCAGCCGGTCAGCTCTTCCAGGGCCGCCGCGTTCAGGTGGCACGGCCGACGCTGGGCGTCGCGGCTGCGTGTGATCAGGCCGGCAGCCTCCAGCACCTGAATGTGCCGTGAGACCGCCTGCTTGGTGATGGAGAACGGTTCGGCCAGCTCGTTCACGGTCGCGTCCCCACGAGAGAGCCGGGCGATCAGCGCGCGCCGGACGGGATCGCCCAGCGCGGCGAACGCGCGGTCCAGCCGCTCATCCAGCTCGTCAACACTCATGTTGTTCAACCTTTTCTTTTATCAACTAATGTGTTGAATATAAGCCTGCAAGGTCAACCGGTCAACCCCCGGGGCCGCGCTCGACTCGCGTGCGGCAAGTCATCCCCCAACGGTGGCGCGGGCCTGGTGGCCGTCCAGGAGAACGGCGGAAGCGGCGGCGACATTCAGGCGCTGTTCGACGACTTCGACATCTCCGCGGTCAAGGAGCCGCCGGGCCGGCGGGCCGGCGCCCTGGAATGGTGACGCCCCCTACTACGAGTACGCGCTCCGCGCCGACGGCAGGGGAACGCTGATCAGGAAGACCGCCGGCGACACTGTTCGACGATTTCGGGGCGTGGGCCGGGCAGCAAGCCGACCCTGGGGACGGGCCCGAGCGGTACTGCGGGGCCTCGCCCCAACGGTCAGACGTGACCTAGGTCGGCGGCGCGCTCGTCGAGGAAGAACGGCTTTCCGCCCTCGATTGCCCGGTCGGGGGTGCCGAGGACCGGTTCGAGGAAGGCGCGCAGTGTGGCCGCTCCCCGGCGCGACCTTCTAGAGCCTGACCGGTTGATCTTGTGATGCTCCATGACAGCACGGAGACCAGGCTGGTCATTGCCCGAAAGAAGTGGGTTTGTCATACCGGTCAGCCGAGGCGGCAACCGGAACGGCTTTCGGCCAGCGGGCCAAGGCATACCGGATGCTCGGCAATCGCGGGCCAGGAAGGGGGCGAAGCCCGCATATCAGCGCCGCCGCGCGGCCTTTCCCGAACATTCGGAACGCCCCCCTCGCCCCCCTCGCGACCACCCCAAGAGGCGACGCGTCGCCTCCCCTCAGCGCGCAGCACCGGTGATCCGGTCGGTGCTGCGGGCATGGAGGCTGCTGATCAAAGGCTGCGGGCGGTGATGTCGCCGTTGGAGGTGGTCGCCTGGATGGTCAGGTCGGCGGTGCCGTCGTTCTTCAGCGTGTTGGTGATCCGGCCGTGGCCGGTGCCGGCGTCCAGGACGGCGGAGACGCCGGTGGCGGCGCCGACGGAGATGTCACCGGACTGGGTGGCCAGCACGACCTTTCCGCCCGTGGCCTCGGTGATGTGGATGTCGCCGTTGGCGGTGGTGATCTCGGCGGGGCCGTCCAGTCGGCCGACCTCGACGTCGCCGGCCGAGGTGGTGAGGCGGACACTGGTGGCCTCGTCGAGCTTGATCGAGCCGTGCGAGCTCTCGTAGGTGATGTCGCCGAGCGGTCCGGTGGTCGAGAATTCGGCGCTGGCGGCCTTGGCCTCGATGCCGGAACCCGCGGGCAGCTGGACCGTCACCTCGATGGATCCGGACGAGCCGAAGTACTGGTTCTTCACCGCGGTCTCGATCCGCAGGACGCCGTCGGCGTAGTCGACCGTGGTCTGCTCGGCGACCTTCACGTCACGGCTCTTCGAGGGGTCCGCGGGCAGGACCTCGACCGTGGTGTCGGCCCGGTCGGCGGCGATGAACCGCACGCGCCCGGCGGGGATGTTCAGGACGGCGGTGATCGGGGCGGGGGTGTCGAACTTCTGCATCGTTCTCTCCTTGCGGTTCGTCGTTTCCAACACCGCAAACGCTACGTTGCTTTCCATTTTTCTTCAACCAGACCGTTGCGAGTCCACATCGTTTCAGCAGTTCAACGTACCGAAATCGTTGCAACAGGTCTGAAGCTAACGCAACATCGAGAAGGGCACTCGTTGCGATAAGCTATCGATGAACGCTATGGAGGCTCATCCGAATTCGGGCTATTCCGGGCGGGGGTCCCAGCGGAACCGGCGGATGGCCACCACCGCGCTGACCGCGCCCCACGCGAGCAGAGTGCCGTGGTCATGCCACGGGAAGCCGGAGCCGCCGCCGGTGAAGGCGGTCAGCAGCGCGTCGTTCAACGGCTTCACCGGCAGCGCGCCGGCAATGGTGCCGATGGCACCGTGGATCGGCACCATGGTGCCGGAGATGATCACCAGCGGGAACATGACGAACTGCACGACCGCCGGCGCGGCGTCCGCGTTCCTGATCATCGAGGCCACCGCGGCGCCCAGCGCGCAGTAGGCCGTCGCGCCGAGCACCAGGGAGACGACGATCGAGAGCCATTGCGCGGACGCGGGCAGCGAGAGCCCGTAGAACCGGCCGACCACGATGATGAGCAGGACGTCGACGAAGCTCACCAGGACGCAGTGTGCCAGCAGGCCCACGAAGTACACGGAGGCGGGCAGCGGTGTCGCCCGGACCCGCTTCAGGATCCCGGTCTGGCGCCGGGTCGCGAGCACGACGGCCAACTGGCTGTAGCAGGAGCCCAGGACGGACATCGCGATGATCGTGGACACGTAGTACTGGAGCGCGTCCCCGCCGTAGTAGAACGAGGTGTCCTTGGCCTGCCCGAACAACCCGCCGAAGATCGAGATGATCAGGACCGGGAACACGAAGGTGAAGAACGCGCTCTGCGGGTTGCGCCAGAAGGTCAGCTGCTCGTAGCGGATCTGGTGCCACAACAGGCCGGCGCCGCGGCGAGGTGCGACCTGCCGGTGCGCCGCTTCCGGGACTGCGACACTCACGGCGCGCTCCTCTCCAGCGTGCGTTCCGGCGCCCGCTGGTCGTCGCTGGTCAGATACAGGTAGACGTCCTCCAGGCTGGGCCGGTCGACGGTCAGCCGGGCGAGCGCCACCCCGCGGCCCAGCGCCCATTCGGTCAGCCGGTGCAGCATCTCGGTCGGTTCCGCGGACTCCACGGTGACCAGGCCGTCATCGCCCGGCACGGCGGCCACCGGCAGATCGGTGACCGCGCATTCCGGCGGCGGTTCGAAACGAATGCGGGTCCGCGCGATGTCGCGTCCGCCGAGGGTGTCCGGCGTTCCCGCGGCCACGATCCGCCCGGCGGCGATCACGGCCACCTGGTCGGCCAGCACCTGCGCCTCTTCCATGTAGTGCGTGGTGAGCAGGATCGTCATCCCCGCGTCACGCAGAGTCCGCACCAGTTTCCAGGCGCCCCGACGGGCGTTCGGGTCGAACCCGGTCGTCGGCTCGTCGAGGAAGAGCAGGTCCGGGTCGCCGATGATCCCCAGTGCGAGGTCCAGGCGGCGCTTCTGGCCGCCGGAGAGGACGCGGACCTTCTTCTTCTCATGTCCGACGAGGTCGACCAGGCCGATCACCTCGTCGATGTCGCGCGGCGCCGCGTAGTAGCCGGCGTTGCGGGCGATCGTCTCGCGGACGGTCAGGTACGGCTCGACCGCGATGTCCTGCAGCACGAGACCGACACGTTCGCTCAGCCGCCGCTTGGTGGCCGGGTCTCCCGGGTCCAGGCCGAGCACCTCGGCACGCCCGCCGTCCCTTGCGCGGAACCCCTCAAGGATCTCCATGGTGGTGGTCTTGCCTGCGCCGTTACGGCCGAGCAGCGCGAAGATCTCGCCGTGTTCGACCGTGAAGCTCACGCCGTTCACGGCCCGTACCGTGCCGTAGGTCTTGTGCAGGCCTTCCACCACGACCGCGGTGGTCATAGTCCTTCTCCCCTGTGCTTCGGTGGTCGTCGAGGTCAGCGATGCACGCAGGTGACGTCCAGCGTCAGGTCGACGTGCCGCCCGGCCATCAGGCGGGACGCCGTCACACCGAAGTCGTGACGGTCGACCCGCGTCGTGGCGCGTACGGTGAATGTCTCCGCGGCCACCTCGGAGCCTGCGATCGCCAGGCTCACGGGCCGCGAGACGTCGCGCACGGTGAGCGTGCCGGAGACCGTGGTGGTGTTCACGCCGTCGGAGACGAACGTGATCAGAGGGTGGCGGCCGGTGTCGAGGAACGTCGCCGACCGTACGTGCGCGTCCCGTTGGTCGTTGCCGGTGTGGAAGCTCGCCGCGTCGACCTCCACCCGAAGGTTCGAGTCGGCGAGCGGCTCGGCCACATCGATCGTTCCGCTGCGGATCGCGAAGGTGCCCTTCACCGGCAGCAGGCCGACGAAGTGGCGGCTTCGGAACGTGATGGAGGAGCGGTTCGGGTCGATCGTGTAGCGACCCAGCCGGGGGGTCGTCGTGACGGGATCGTTCGTCGTGGCCATGCCCCTATTCCAGGGCGGCGGGGCCCCGGTGCGGCAGGGCCGGCCGTCGGTTCCGGGAGCGACGAAGGGGCCACGCGCAGGGGGTGGCATACGACTTTCGTAGGGTCCGCCCAAGACGGACGTTCTGCGTGATTCCCGCGCGGGTGATACCGCAGCCCGCATTCCCTACGGTATGGGGCATGGCAGAGGGACCGTGGCACCAAGAGCACCGGGTCGCCCTGGACGTGGCGATCGCCGTCGCGTTCGGACTGCTCGACACCGGACTGACGCTGGTCCACGCCACCTGGTGGCCGGACCGCCCGGGCCCCCTTGCCTGGGTCATACTGGGCGTGCAGGCGCTCGCCTGCGGCTCGCTGGCCATCCGCCGCATCGCCCCGCTCACCGTCATCGGCGTGCTCGGCGCGTTCACGCTGGCGGTGACGCTGCTGATCTCACCGGTGGGCGCGCTGACGCCGGCGCACGACGGGAACTCCTGGGCCCCCCTGTCCACCGTGCTGGCCGCGTACGGGCCACTCTTCTACCAGCGCAACCGCAAGGCGGCGCTCGTCGCGCTCGCCGCCTTCACCGTCGTCATCATGCGGCCCTGGGACCCGTCGGTGACGACCATGACGATAGGGCTGCTGCGCACCGCGGTCGGCCCGCTGCTGGCGCTGTACTTCGACGCCCGCCGCCGGATGGTCTGCGCGCTGGTGGAGCGGGCCGAGCGGGCCGAGCGGGAGCAGCACCTGCTGGCCGAGCGGGCGCGCGCGGAGGAGCGCGCGCGGCTGGCCGGCGAAATGCACGACGTGGTCACCCACCGGGTGAGCCTGATGGTGCTGCAGGCCGGCGCGCTGCGCGTGACCGCCAAGGACGAGGCGACCCGGCAGGCCGCGGAGGACCTGCGGGCGACGGGCTGCCAGGCCCTGGAGGAGCTGCGCGACGTGGTCGGCATCCTGCGCGCCGCGTCCGACGGCGATCACACGCCCTCGGTGGGAGGCTTCGACGACCTGGTCGCCGAGTCGGTCGCGGTGGGGATACCCACCGAGCTGATCCAGGAGGGCGACCCGGCACTCGCCTCACCGGTGATGGGGCGCGTCGCCTACCGCGTGCTGCGCGAGGCCCTGACCAACGTGCGCAAGCACGCGCCCGGCGCGCGGGTGACCGTACGGGTCGAGTACGCGGAGACGCGGTTGCGGCTCACGGTGCACAACACGCCACCGACCGGCAGACCCAGCAGTGCCCTCGCCGGCTCCGGTTCCGGCCTGGGCATCACCCACCTGCGGCAGCGCGTCGAGCTGGTGCAGGGCAGACTGCGTGCCGGGCCCAGTCCCGACGGCGGGTTCGGCGTGGAGGCCACGCTGCCCGCGTACGTACCTACTGCGGAATCGACGGTGTGAGCATGCCCCGAGTGCTGTTGGTCGACGACGAGCCCATGGTGCGGGCGTTCCTGCGCACCATCCTCGGTTCGGCCGAGGACATCGAGGTCGTCGCCGAGGCACACGACGGGGCGGCCGGTCTTGAAGCCGTCCGGCGGAACCGCCCGGACGTCGTCCTGATGGACCTGCGCATGCCGGGCATGGACGGCCTGACCGCGATCGAGCGCATCAACGAGCTGGCGGACCCGCCGAACGTCGTGGTGCTGACGACCTTCGACGCCGACCCGTATGTGCTGCGTGCCCTACGGGCCGGGGCGACCGGCTTCCTGGTCAAGTCCACGCCGCCGGAGGAGCTGATCGGGCTGGTGCGCGCGGCGGCCCAGGGGCACACCGTCCTGTCGCCCGCCGCCGCCCGCCGGCTCATCGCGGTGTCGACGGACGGCCTGGCGGCCCGGGAACGCGCGCGCGAACTGGTCGGCACGCTGACCGAACGGGAGGCCCAGGTGCTGGCCGGCCTCGGCGAGGGCCTGTCGAACGCGCAGATCGCGGCGCGGCTGTTCCTCTCCGAGGCCACCGTCAAGGGCTATGTGTCACGCACCCTGGACAAGCTGGGGTGCGTCAACCGCACGCAGGCGGGACTGCTCGCGCACGACGCGGGGCTCATCGACTCGTAGCCGCGGGGGGGCGTCGGAGCTCCGTTCCGCCGCGGGACGAGCTCCGGCCGACCGCCGATACCTTGGGTTCCCCGCGCAGGCCAAGCGGTCTTTTTCATCGCCTCTTGATGATTTATTTGCACTCTCTTTACCGACATCGCCGGAAGAGGCCATCTCGCGACGGTGGAGTGCCCTCATCGATCAGCCAGTTCCTGTAGAGGAGAGCTTGATGGCCTCGTCTTTGAGGTTGTTCCGCCGGAGCATCGTCGCCGTCACCGCGGTCGGCGTCTGCGCGGCGGCCGCGGTACCCACCTTCGCGTCGGGCGGTGACCGGACCGACTCCGTACGCGCGGCGATCAAGAGCGGCCGGGCTCGCAACGTCATCCTCTTGATCGGCGATGGCATGGGCGACTCGGAGATCACGATCGCCCGCAACTACGCCAAGGGCGCCGCGGGTCGCCTGGCGATGGACACCTTGCCGCTGACCGGTGCGTACACCACGTACTCCGTGAACAAGGACGACCCGAGCAAGCCCGACTATGTCACCGACTCCGCCGCCAGCGGGACCGGCTGGGCCACCGGGCACAAGTCCTACAACGGCGCGATCTCGGTGACGCCGGACGGCAAGCCCCAGTCCACGGTGCTCGAGCTGGCGAAGAAGGCCGGATTCCGCACCGGCGACGTCACCACCGCCGAGCTGGGCGACGCGACCCCGGCGGTGCTGGCCGCCCACGTCGCCGACCGCTCCTGTGAAGGGCCCGCCGACATGGCCAAGTGCCCGCAGCAGGACAAGGTGAACGGCGGTCCGGGCTCGATCTCCGAGCAGCAGGTGCAGACAGGCGCCGACCTCTACCTCGGCGGCGGCAAGGCACGGTTCGCCCAGACGATCAAGGCTGGTGCGTTCAAGGGCAAGACCGTCCTCGACCAGGCCGCCGCCTCGGGCTACAACGTCGTCACGGACGCCTCCGGGCTGGCGGCGGCCAAGCCGGGCAAGAAGCTGCTCGGTGTGTTCGCGGACGGCAACCTGCCGCTGGAGTGGACCGGTCCGCTGGCGAAGGTCGGTGGGACGGATCCGGCCCGGTGCACGACGAACAGTCAGTTCAGCGGCCCGCACCTGCGCGACATGGCGAACAAGGCGATCAGCCTCCTCGACGCCCAGACCGAGCACGGCAAGAAGGGCTTCTTCCTGCAGATCGAGGGTGCGTCGATCGACAAGCAGGACCACGCCGCCAACCCGTGCGGGCAGATCGGGGAGCACGTCGAGTTCGACCGGGCGGTCCAGGCGTCGCTGGACTACGCCCGCCACCACCGTGACACCCTCGTCGTCGTCACGGCCGACCACGGGCACACCAGCCAGATCATCCCGGTCGAGACCCAGAGCCCCGGTCAGACCGCGACGCTGATCACCGCCGACGGCGCCAACATGAAGATCAACTACGCGACCAACACGCCGGGTCAGTCCCAGGAGCACACCGGCACCGAGGTCCGGATCGCCGCGCAGGGCCCGCAGGCCGCCAACGTGGTCGGCGTGACCGACCAGACCGACCTGTTCCACACCCTCGGCCGAGCGCTCGGCGTCCGAGGCTGAACCCACCCTTGACGCGTCGGCGGCCGTACGGCCGCCGGCGCGCGAAGCGAACAGACGAAGAGACGCGGACGCGTAGCCGGTTCACGGCGTCTGGACCTTGTCTGCGCGTCCGCGTCGCCGGGGACCGCTGACACAGTGATGGGATGCCGGCGGGCTCGTGACACCGGGCGGTCCGGCGGCATGAGAGCAGCGGACCCTCAGCCCGCGGGTTCGGGGAAGGGGTCGGACGGTAGCCGGGCCCACACGACCCGGCTACCGTCCGGCTGCCGATAGGTGCCGAATCGGCGCGCCAACGCGCCGACCCCGCATAGACCGAGCCCGCTCTCGGGCGGCGGCTCGCCCCGGGCGACGACCGTCTCGGCATCGGCCCGGGGAAGGACGGGTCCGCAGCCGCCTCCGGCATCGGTGACCTGGATCTGCGCGAAGCGGCCCCAACGCATCACCTCTACGGTGAACGCCCCGTCCGCCGACCCCGACCGTGAGTGCCGGACCGCGTTGGTGGCCAGTTCTCCGACCACCCAGGCGGCGTCGAACGCCGCAGCCGAGTCGGCCAGTAGGAACCGGATGAACCCGCGAGCGTGGCTGATGTGCTCCGCGGTTCCGGGGAACCGGCGCCGCCAGTACAGCGTCCCGGGCCGTCTGACCCGAAACCGGCCGCTCCGCGCGAGCCACTTCGCGCGCGCGATCGCGACGCTCGGCTGGAAACCGGTCGCGCCGACCTCACCATCTGGGCTGGAACCTCTCGTAGTGCTCACGGGACCAGAGTGGGCAGGCCCCGATGAGAGGAGTGTGAGACCGGGATGGCCGGCGCGCGCGCCGCACCACCGTGGACCGTCGTCCCTCAGACGGGCAGGTGAACGGCGATCACCGCGCCGCCGAGAGGCGGCCCGTTTCTCGCGTCCACGCTGCCGCCGTGGGCGGCGGCGATGCTGCGAACGATCGACAGCCCCAGACCGGCACCTGCCGAGCCTCGCGTACGGGCCGTGTCCGCCCGGGTGAAGCGCTCGAAGGCCGAGTCGACGAAGTCCGGCGGGAATCCAGGGCCATCGTCGGCGACCTCGATCGTCACCTGGTGCGGGTGGCGACGAATCGTCAGCAGCACCGCTCGTGCCCCCGCGGCGGCGCTGTTGCCGACGAGGTTCGCGATCAACCGGCACAGCCGGTCCGCGTCGGCGTCGACCACCGCCGGGTCTCCGGTGACGCCGATCCGCACGCCCAGGACCGGTTCCAGGCGGCGTGCCTCGGCGACCGCCAGATCGAGCAGGTCGAGGGGCTCCCGGCGCAGGAGCAGCGTTCCGGCGCGTTCCCGGGCCAGCAGCAGAAGATCATCGGTAAGCCGGGTCAGCCGGTCGGTCTCGATCAAAGCCGCCCCCAGCAGCCTATCGACCTGGCGATGCTCGCCGACGGTGGCACGGGCGAGTTCGAGCTGTCCCCGCAGGACGGCGATCGGGCCGCGAAGCTCATGACTGGCGTCGTCGACGAACGCGCGCTCTCGCTCGAACGCGACGCGCAACCGGGCCAGCAACGCCTCCAGGGTACGAGCCAGCTCCGCGATCTCGTCGTGGCCCGGCACGGTCGGCAACCGCCATCCGGTATCCAGCGAGGAGATCGCAGCCGCCTCCCGCGTCAGCCGGCGGACCGGCCCCAGCGCGGCGCGGATCACTCCCCAAGCGGCCAGCGCCAGCACGCCCACCAGCGTGGGAGCGGCCAGGAACAGGACCCACCCGAGACGGCTCCGGGCGACGTTCATCGGCCGGGTCGGTACCGCCACGGCGAGCACACGTCCTTCGCGGATCCGGCGCGTCAGCATCCGCACCGGTGTGCCCCGCGGCGGCAGCGATCGGTGGACCACCCGCCGGCCGGTCAAGCCGCGCACCTCCGAGACGCTCAGCAGCCGGACGCGAGCAAGCGGGGGCGAACCGATGATCAGCGTGCCGTCATCGGCGTACAGCTGCGCCAGCGGGTCACGACCGGCCGCGCCGATGTCCCCCCGCGTGGCCGCGGTCGCCACATCGTGACTCCGCTCGGCCAGGTCCTCGTCCAGGGCGGCGTTCAACTGCTCGACGAGCAGGACGTACAGCAGAATGAGGCAAAGGATCAGCGCCACCGACGTGCCCAGCGTGAAGGCCAGGAGCAGCCGGCCGCGCAGCGAGCCCGGTGCCATCCGCACGGCGGCTCACCTCCCCGATCTCATGGTCCTCTCATCCGGGCCGGCCCACTGTGGACCCATGAAAGCGACCACACCTTCCATCCACTCGGCGGGACCCGAGGTCACTCACCACTGCGGCCACGGGCGCGACCGGACCCGGCGCGCTCGCCGGCTCGCCGGCGACCTGCTGGGGTCCTGGTCCTTCCTGGGTGTCGTCCTGGTCGTCATGGCGGTCGCTTTGGCGCTCATCGGCTCGTACGGTCGTGGCCTGAGCTCCGCCGCAGCCCTCGACGTCATCATGCCCGGTATCGCCCTGGCCTCCTTCTCCCTGGTCTTGATGGCGGTTCACCGCGCCGACCGCACCGCCGACCTGTTGGCCATGCGTCACCTCGCTGCGGCCAGGCGGATCGAGGCGGCCGGTAAGGAGATCTTCAGCGAGCTCAACCAGATCAACTCCGGGCTGGCCCGGCTGACCGCCCGGGTCGAGACGATCAGGTTCCAGTGCCGGGTCACGGCCGAGGCGGAGCAGGACGAAGCCGAGCGAAGCGGCAGGTCATAGGCTGTGTGCATGCGGTTGCTCCTCGTCGAGGACGACCCCGCGATGGCCGCTACGCTCCAGCGCGCCCTGCGAGGAGAGGGATACGCCGTCGATGCCGTCGCCGGCGGCACGGACGCGTTGTGGAGCGTGTCGGAGATCGACTACGACGTGGTGGTCCTCGACGCCATGATCCCGGCCCCGGACGGGTTCGAGGTCTGCCGCCGCATGCGCGAGCAGGGCCGGTGGACGCCGGTGCTGATGCTCACCGCCCGCGACGCGGTTCCCGACCGAGTCCGCGGCCTGGACGCGGGCGCGGACGACTACCTGACCAAACCGTTCGCGCTCGAGGAACTGTCCGCGCGGCTGCGCGCGCTGATCCGCCGCGACCCGGCCGATCGCCCGGCCGTCCTCCGGGTGGCCGACCTCACCCTGGATCCGAGCACCCGCTCCGTACGGCGTGGCGACGTCGACATCCGGCTCTCGCCGAAGGAGTTCGAGCTGCTGCACGAGCTCATGCGCCGACCCGACCAGATCCTCAGCCGCACCCACCTGATCGACCACGTGTGGGACTTCGCCTACGAGGGCGGCTCCAACGTCGTCGACGTCTACATCCGGTACCTGCGCGACAAGGTCGACCGTCCCTTCGCACGCGACACCATCAGGACCAGCCGAGGCGTCGGCTACCGCATCGACTCCGGCGCCTGATCATCGGCACGAACCGACGGAGGCGCTCAAGACTCCCGGCGACCCGCCGGCTCAGTGCCGGAGACGGACCGGGCCGATGAGACCGGACACGCACTGGCCCGGGAAGACGAAGTGGGTGGGGCTCACCACGTCGAGATAGGGCGCGAGCGTGCCGAACACCACGATCTCCAGCTCGTTCGGGCCGGACCGGACCAGCTCCGTCAGGTCGAAGCGGTACGGCGAGCACACCCTGACGCCCGCCGACCGGCCGTTCACGATCACCTCGGCGGTGCCGCGGACGCGGCCCAGGTCGAGCGTCGTGTTCGTCCCGTGGTCCAGCTCGATCCGGCGGCGGTACCGGACGCCTCCGCTGTGCTCCGCGAGTCCCACGGTCGCCCAGTCGCCGAGTTCGATCCGGCCGGGGCCGACCTCGAAACGGACGGGTGCGGCGAAAGCGGCACCTTCCTCGTATCCCGGCAGCGTCCGCACCCGCACGGCGGCGCACCGTACGCCCGGCCCGCCGTCGAGGTCGACGCCGCGGGCCGGCGGTCCGGCGGTCCCGGCCGGATCCGCCGTGGTCACGGGGCGCTCGGTGCCGTCGACGAAGACCCGCACGTCACCGTGCAGCCGCAACTCCATCCGGGTGGCACCGGGCGGGACGGCGAGGCGGAACCATTCCACCCGCTCCGGCCCGGTCCGCGGCACGGCGAACACCACCGGAAGCACACAGGTGTCGTCGCCCGCCTCGGACGGCTCCAGCCAGGCGGTCCCGGGCAGCGGATGGGGTCGCCGCCACAGGTGCAGCGCGGCCGGATCGCCGTACTGCCGGCGGCGCGCGGCGACTCCGACCGCCACGCCGTCCCGCACCGCCCGCCAGGTCCCGTCCGGCGACGAGACCCCCGGCTCCGCCGCCGGGCCCGGCGCGTCGTCCGCCCGTAGGGGCGGGTCGCCGTCCGGCGGGAGTCCCGCGCCGGACGACGCTCCCCCGGTGGCGGCCGGTCCCCGCCCCGCCGGACCGCCCGGCGGCGTGCCGCCGAAGTCCCGGTCGACGAGGATCGCGGCGGGGACGTCCCGCTCGGTCAGTTCCACGGTCAGCTCGTTGGCCCCGGCGCGCAGCGCGCCCGCCACGTCGTACCGTCGCACCCGCGGGGCGTCGTGCTCGGCGTAGGGGTCGAAGCCGCCCTGGCGACCGGCCTCGGTGCCGTTGACGAGCACCCGGCAGGGCTCGGCCGCCGCGATCTGCAGCACGGCGCGGTCCGGCACGGCATCCAGGTGGAGGCTCGTGCCGAGCGCGACGTGGGCGCCGGGCCGTGGGGGTCCCGCCGGGCCGATCCACTCCGGCCTCCGGTACCGACGCGGGTCCCGGACCAGGGCGATGTGCGCCCGCAACCGTACGTCCTCGTCGGGGACGAGACGCAGGTCGAGCACGTGTCTCCCCGCGCCGAGCCGCACCGGGGCGGTGGCGAGGTACCCGCCGTCGTCGACGGGCGGTTCCGCGCCGTCCAGCCAGACGGTCTTGGCGGCCGGCGCGCCGACCGCGAGCGTCGCCTCGACGGCCTCCGGGACGATCAGCACGGTGCGCAGCCGCACCGCCTGCCCCGCGGCCACGTCGCCCAGGTCGAGGAACTCCTCCGGCACGTGCCCCTTGGGACCCAGGGTCTCGCGGTGGATCGGGTCCTTGTGGATCCCGCGCGACGTGGAGTAGCCGAGCGGCCGCCACCCCGCGCCGGCCTCGGGCCACGGCCCGGGCAGGTCGCCGGGGCGGGCGGGTCCGACGGCGAGCGCGTGCGGGCCGAACGTCGCGTGCGCGAGCGTCCAGGCCGCGTCGTCGTACCCGGCGTCCGCCCAGCCGTCCCGCAGGCCGTCGTCGCCCGCCGCCTCGACCCGATGCCGGAACGTCCGCCGTGCCGGTCCGGGCGGCTCGCCGGCCGGCCGGGCGAAGTCCCCCCAGGTGTTGTCCAGCGTGCCGATGAGCTCCATGTCCCAGGTGGCGCCCAGGTCGCGCCACCCGGCGGCCTCCTCGGACGCGGCATCGTCCTCGCCCGGGAGGTCGTGCAATCCGGCGGGTCCCTCGGACGCGACACCGGCTCCACCGGATGCGCGGCCGTCGCCGGAACCGGCGGTCTCCGGCGTGCCGTCGCGAGAGCCCGCTTCGGCCGTGGCCGTCGGGGCCGCACCCGACGCTCCGAACGCCGGACCGTTCGGAGCGTCGGGCGGTCCGGCCGTGGCCGGGTCCGGGAAGATGAGGAGGGCGGCGGGACCGTCGTCGAACGGGACCACGACCTCGGTGACGTCGCCGTTCCGCTCGTACGCGAGCGGGCGTACCGTCCCGCCGAACGGGCCGGCGAGCAGCGGCTCGCCGCGTACGCCGCGCACCCGCACGCGTGTCTCGGTCGCATACCGGCCGGGGTCGAAGTCGTACGTCGCGTCCAGCCAGCCGAGGTCGATCCCCCGCTCGTCGGGACGGCCGACCGACACGTCACTGGCGTGCGGGACGGCGGCGGTCACGAAGACGAGCGTCGCGCCGTCGACCGCGCGGACGAGGACGGGCACCGGAGCCTCGACCCGCGGCGGTCCGGGCACGGTCAGCTCGCCGGCGGAGCCGACGAAGGCCGCGCCGGGCACCGACGGGTCGGCGAAGCGTTCGCGCAGCCGCGTCAGGACGTCGCCGGTCCCCGGCGATGCGCCGACGGTGCGTTCGGGCAGCGCGCCGACGGCGATCACGTTGCCGCCGGCGGCGGCGAACTCGTCCAGGCGGCGGGCCGTCTCGGCGTCCAGCACGGTGCAGCCCGGCAGGATGATCGTCGCGTACGCCTCTCCGGCGACCCGGAGCCGCCCGTCCGACACGGTGGCCCGGTGCACGGAGTCGTCGTCGATCACGTCGGCGTCCAGCCGCAACCGGTCGAGGGTGCCGGGGACCGTGTGGAACCACGCCATGTCGCCGACGAGTTCGCGGTAGATGCTCTGGGCCCGCGCGGCGTCGTCGTCGACCCCGTCGAGCCGGGCGCCGGCCTGCGCGGTCGTGGTCGGCAGCAGCACCGCCACGTCGCACACGTGGTCGCCGAGGGACAGCGCGGCGCACAGCCGGGTGACCGCGTCGGCGAAGACCTTGTGGTGCGCCCAGTACGGCTGACGCCAGTCGGTGGACGGCGGCGCCCACTCCCACCAGCCGCCCTTCGTCGTGTAGTAGACGGCGTGCGGGTTGTAGAGGTTCGCGCCGGTCCGCAGCCAGGGCAGCAGCCAGTCGAAGGTCTCCTCCAGCGTGCCGCCCCAGCCACTGGAGTGGAACGCCTCGATCCAGGTGCGCGGCCGCCCGTACAGGTGGGCCAGGGACGAGTGGATCCGCGCGTCGCCGTGGTGGTCCGAGCCGGGCGCGCCGAACCACCGGTGGGTGCGCGCGTAGTCGGCGTACAGCCGGACGCCGTCCACCGGGTCCCCGGCGCGGGCGGGGTCCTGCTGGTCGCAGCCGTGCAGGAGGCCGTGCCGGTCGTGCCACTCGGCGAGCGGGCGGAAGAACGCCTCCTCGGCCAGCTCGGCGCGGGTGCGGTGGTAGTCGTGCCGGACGTCCGCGCCGCCCGGCTCGCCGGTCCACAGGACCGGCAGGTACGGGGTGAGGTCGTAGCCGCGCCGCCGCTCGAACTCCTCGGCGAAGTGCGGCGACCACGTCGGCAGGGCCGGCAGCTCGTCCTGGAACGACCCGACGATGACCGAGCCCAGCCGATGCGGCAGGCGCCGTTCGAACTCCCCGTGCACGCGGTCGAGGAGGGTGGCGCAGGCGTCCGCCGACAGGTAGTCGAAGCCGCGGCGGACCACGCCGGTGCGGTGCAGCCAGCGGCCGGCGTACTCCGGCACCTCCTGGACCAGCCGGGCCTGCAGGTCGGCGCCGGAGAACCCGAGCTGGTCGTAGAACCACAGGGAGGCGCCGAGTTCCGCGGCGTCGGCGCAGACACCGTCGAGCAGTTCCCACCACGGCTCGGTGAAGAACGCCGGGTCGTCGGCGTCGGAGCCGAACATCGGCCCCGACGGCGCGAGGTTGAGCACGACCAGGTTGTGCACGCCGCCCGCGACGAACCGCTCGAGCTGCCACCGCAGGCGGGCGCGGTCCAGGCGTTCCCCGCTCCACCACCAGATCGCGGCCGGGGAGAACTCCGGCGGCGGATCGCGCAGCACCGCCGCCAGCCTCGAGGGCAGGCCGATCATCCCTTCAGCCCCCCGGCGAAGCCACGGATGACGTAGCGCTGCAGCACCAGGAAGACCACGATGATCGGTAGCGCCGCCAGCACGAGACCGGCGAAGACGAGACCGTAGTCGGAGACGTACTGCCCGACGAACGAGAACACCCGCACCGGAACCGTCTCCTTGGCGGAGCCGCCGAGGTAGAGCAGCGGCGTGAAGAAGTCGTTCCAGATGAACACGGCGTTGAGGATCAGCACCGTGCCGGTGATCGGCCGCAGCAGCGGGAACACCACGCGGGTGAACGCCTGCAGGTGCGACGCGCCGTCGATCAGCGCCGCGTTGGCGTAGTCGCGGGGCAGCGCCCGGATGAACCCGGTGTAGAGGAAGATCGTGAACGGCAGCTGGATGCCGGTGTAGAACACGATCATTCCTTGGTACGTGCCGAGCAGGCCGAGCTGGTCGACCAGCTTGAACAGCGGGATCATCCCGAGCTGGAACGGCAGCACGATGCCGAGCAGGAAGAGGACGTACAGCGCGTAGCCGAGCCGGGAGGCGCAGCGGGCCAGGAAGTACGCGGCGAAGGAACCGAGCGCGATCAGGCAGACCAGGCTGGCCACGGTGATCATGGTGCTGTTGAGCAGCGCCGAGCCCAGCGACGCCTTCGACCACGCGTGGGAGTAGTTGGCCAGCGTCGGCGCGGTCGGCGGGGACAACGGCGTGCTCGCGATCTGCTTGGGATCCTTCAGCGAGAGCACGATCAGCGCGTACACCGGGAACAGGAACGCCAGCCCCACCGCGATCATGACGAGTTCGAGGGCGAACGTCCGCAGGCCGTACCGCAGGTGCGTCATGCCGTGACCTCCCTTCTCCGTAGGTAGGCGATCTGCACGAGCGACACCGCCGCGACGAACAGGGCGAGCACGAGCGCGATCGCGGTGCTGTACCCGTACTTGCCGTACACGAAGGCCTGCTTGTACAGCACCGTCGACAGGGTCTCGCTGGCGTAGCCGGGGCCGCCGCCGGTCGCGGCGTACACCTGGTCGAACAGCTTCAGCCCGCCGATGGTGGACAGCATCACGTTGATCGTCAGGGACGGCGCGAGCAGCGGCCAGGTGACGTAGCGGAAGCGCTGCCAGCGGCCGGCGCCGTCGATCATCGCGGCCTCGTGCAGCTCCGGCGGTACCCCTTCCAGCCCGGCGAGGAAGATGACCATCGAGTAGCCGGCGTACTGCCACACGACCATCCCGGCCACCGACCACACCGTGAGCGAGGGGTCGCCGAGCCAGTCCTGCCGCAGCCCGCCCAGGCCGAGCATGCCGAGGATGCCGTTCAGTCCGGCGTGCGGGTCGGGGTTGTAGACGTACTTCCACAGGAAGGCGATCATCACCGGGCTGACCACCGCGGGCGCGAAGAAGATCACCCGCAGTGCGGTCCGCGACTTGATCCGCGCGTGCACGCCGAGCGCGAGCAGCAGCCCGACGCCGTTCTGCACGATGACGATCGCGACGGTCAGCAGCAGCGTGTTGCGCAGGGCGCCGACGGCCCGCTCGTCACCGAACAGCGTCCGGAAGTTCGCCAGGCCGTTGAACGACTTGTCGCCGATCCCGCTCCAGTCGGTGAAGGCGTACACGACGCCCGAGACGCTCGGGTAGAGGACGACGAGCGCGTATACCAGCAGCGCGGGAGCGACGAACCACCACGGCGGGATCAGCGCGCCCGTCCGGCGACCGCGCGCCGCCGGGCGCGTGGTCGCCGAGCGGGTGGCACGACGGGTGACGAGCGTCATGACTTCTTCCGGTAGATCTCGTCCATCTTCGCCAGCCCCTTGTCCACGGTGGTCTTGCCGGCCAGCAGGTCCTGGACGACGGCGAAGTGGGTCGGCTGGACCTCGGCGTTCGGCCACGCCTGGTCCATGAAGGGCACGGCCTTGTTGCCCTCGATGAACGGCAGGAACGGCTCCAGCACCGGGTCGATCTTGGAGTTCGCGTCCCGCTTGAGCGGGATGCAGGCGACCGCCTGCGCCCAGCGGTTCATGTTCTCCGGCTTGCCGAGGAACTCGATGAACGCCTTGGCCGCGTCGGCGTTCCGGCTGCGGGCGCTCACGCCCAGGCCGACGACGACGCCCGCGGGGATCCACACGCCCGCCTCGGTGTCCGCGCCCGGGAACGGGAACATCCCCAGGTCATCCGCGTTGGTGGCGGCCTTGCGGAAGTCGGGCAGCACCGCCGACACCTGGACGGCCATGGCGGCCTTGCCGGTGGCCACCATGGACGTCTGCTGCTCGTACGTCGTGCCGTTGGGGTCCGGGTTGAAGAATCCGCGTTTCTGCAGCTCCAGGTACATGTTCATCGCGTCCCGCCAGCCCGACTGCGCGAAGCTCGCCGAGCCCGCCTTCATCTGGGCGTCGAACTGCGGGTTCTTGGCGTACACGGTCGACGGCACGAGCGCGTACGTGATCAGCTGGGTGACCCAGGCCGTCTGCGCGCCGAGCGCGATCGGGATCTTGCCCGCCTTCTTGAGCTTGTCGCACACGTCGAGGAGCTCGGTCCAGGTCTTCGGCGGTTCGACCTTCGCCTGCTCGAAGACCTTCTTGTTGTAGATCGCGCCGATCACGCTGGACCCCGCGGAGTACATGAAGGTCTTGCCCTCGAGCTGGAACGCGGGCTTGAGGCCGGCCGGGATCACCTGGGTCCACTGCTGCTTGCTGAGGTCGGCGAGCAGTCCGGCCTGCGCGATCTCCACCATCGACATCGCGCTGCCGCTGCCCGGGTAGACGACGTGCACGTCGGGCGCGTTGCCCGCGCCGAGCTGGGTGCGCAGCGAGGTCTGCACCTGGTCCGTCGGCGCATAAGACGTCGCGAACTTCGCCTGTGTGTACAGCTTGGTCAGCTCGTCGAGCGCCTTCTGCTGGTCGGCCACGCCGACGAGGCGCAGCGTCTTCCCGCCGCCGCCGCCCGAGCTCGATGATCCGCCGCACGCGGTCAGCGCCGCCGGCATCGCCGCCACGGCGGCGAATCCTCCCGCCGCCCGCAGGAACTGCCTGCGGTTCGGCTCGAATCGCGATGTCATCGGGTCCTCCTTGTGGTTCGGTGAATCCCCCGAGACGTGATGTGTTCTTTCAGCGCCGCCACGCGCGGTGATCTCGCACCGGGGCCATGCCCGCGGTCATACGGCGACCTCGTACGCGATCTTGTGCTCGTCGAATTCGCGGAGCGCCTCCGCGGACGCCCCGGCGTCGACGATCACTCGGTGGAACGCGCTCAGCGGGGCGACCCGGTGCAGCGCGGTCCGGCTCAGTTTGGTGTGGTCGAGCAACAGCACGTTGCGCGCGGCGCGGGCGAGCATCGCGCGCTTGACCGAGACGATGTGCTGCTCCTGGTGGTACGCGAAGCCGCCGGAGACCGCCGAGGTGGACACAAAGCACAGGTCCACCTGGAGAGAGTCGATGGCCTCGATGCAGGACACGCCCAGGAAGGAGTTGTGCAGCGGGTCGTAGTCGCCGCCGAGGGCCATCAGCCGTACGTCGCGCACCTGGGACAGCAGGTTGAGCGACTCCATGAAGTTCGTGACGACGGTGAGCGGGGTGATGCCCGCCAGCCGCCGGGCGAGCGCCAGCGTGGTCGTGGAGTCGTCGAGCATCACGGCCATGCCCGGCTCGATCATCTCGGCGGCCTTCGCGGCGATCGCGTCCTTCTCGAACTGCATGGCCTTCATGCGGAAGGCGACGTTGCTCTCGAACACGCCGGAGGGCTGCGCGGTCACCCCGCCGTGGTACTTGCGGACGATGCCCTGGTGCTCCAGCTCGTCCAGATCCCGGTGGATCGTCATGAGGCTGACCTGGAACCGCTCGGCCAGCTCCGCGGCGGTGGCCGAGCCGTGCGTCAGCACGTGCTCGGCGATCTCCTCTTGCCGTCCGGCGGGTCCGCGCCTGCCGGCACGCGTTCCGGTACCGTCCATCCGCTCCTCCGTCAGATCAGCGACATAACACTCAATGCCGTGATCTTCACATCCACGTCGGGTGGTTTCCGGATCTTGTAGCACGCATGTAACCGACGTCAAGCCCCCGTTATCGATCGGACATAAGTCCAGCGGAGACCTGCCGTAACCCGGGCGACGCGTGCGCCGCGCCCACCCGGCCCGGCCGGAGTTCACGCGTTGACGTGTGGTTTTAAAACCGAGATAACGCGCGAATCAGGCGTCCGGGAGAACCGGCTCGCGCGGCACGAGCGGGAACGGGGCCTGCTCGGCGAACCGCTGCCGGTAGGCGGTCGCGGTGAGGCCGAAGTGCGCCTTGAACCGGCGGGCGAAGTAGTTCTGGTCCGGCCAGCCCACCGACCGGCTGATCTGCGTGATCGGCTGCGCCGTGCGCAGCAGGAGCGAGGCCGCGATCTCGGCCCGCAGCCGGGACAGGTAGGCCATCGGCGGCAGGCCGGTGGCGGTCTTGAACACCCGTACGAGGTGGCTCGGTGTGATGTGCAGTTCGCCGGCGAGCTCGGCGAGCGTCCAGGCGTGCGCGGGACGCGACTCCAGCAGTCGCATCGCCCGCACGGCGGCCGGATGGGTCGGGGGCCGCCCGGCGGGCACCCCTTCGGCGGCCGCGACGGCGCGGGCCAGCCGGGTCGTGAACAGCAGCAGCCGCCCGATCACGGCGCCGCGGTCCGCCGCGGGCCCGAGCCGGCTCAACTCGCGGAGCTGCGCCGTGCACTCCTTCAGCGCGGCCGGGTCGAGCGTCGTGCTCAGCGTGCCGCGCCGCTGTGCCGACATCGGCCCGGTCCACAGCAGGTGCCCCAGGAGTGGGTCCTCGCGGGTCCAGGACAGCTCGTGCTGGAGCAGCCCGGTGCTGACGCAGCAGTTGTAGAGGGCGAGGTCGCGGCACCGTTCGTAGCCGTGCCACACACCTGGGCGCAGCACCATGACGTCGCCGGACCGCAGGTCACGGCGGCCCGCCGGGGAGTGGTGCACGCCGACGCCGCCGACCACCACCGCGATCTCCAGGAAGCTGTGCGTGTGCGCGACATGGGACCGCGCGTGCACGTAACGGCCCGCGTACGCGGGCGCGCCGCCGGTGAGATACGTCAGGCCGGCCCGCGACAGCTCCACCGGCTCGGTCATGGGGCGAGATTAGCGCGATATCAATTTCGTGCTACTCGAAGCTCATCGCGGGCTATTCGGCCGGGTCGGCCACGCCGCATGATCCCAATACCGACGACGCGAAGAGTCCGAGGCCGGAGCGGTGCCCTCGGCCCGACGGCGGACTCGAAACGGCACCGGGACCTGCCCGGTGCCGCAGCGGACGGATCAGAACGTCCAGCGAAGGACCCCTCTATGGCCGACGACCGACCGAACTTCCGCCACACGATGACCCGGTGGAGTGCCGCGTGAAGGTGACGGACGTCCGTTTCGAACACCACCGCGAGGCTCTCGGCATCGGCGTACACCGGCCGCGGGTGTCGTGGACGACGGTCACCGACGCGACGGGCTGGCGGCAGACCGTCCGGCAGATCCAGGTGCTCGACGAGGCCGGCACGGTGGTCTGGGACACCGGCCGGGAGAAGACCGGCGAGTCCGTGCTGGTGCCCTGGCCCGCGCCGCCGCTCGCCTCCCGGGACCGGCGCCGGGTACGCGTGCGGGTCTGGGGACCCGACGGCGCCGGCCCGTCGCCGTGGAGCGAGGCGGTCCCGGTCGAGGCGGCCCTCCTGAGACCGGGCGACTGGACCGCCGCGTTCGTCACCGGCGGCGCGGACCGGTTGCTGCGCCACGGCTTCGACCTGCGGGACGGATTCGTCTCCGCCCGGTTGTACGCCACCGCGCTCGGCGTCTACGAGATCGAGCTGAACGGCACGCGGGTCGGCGACCACGTGCTGGCGCCCGGCTGGACCAGCTACCGGAACCGCCTGCGGTACCAGACGTACGACGTCACGGACCTGCTGCGTCCCGGACCGAACGCGCTCGGCGCCCTTCTCGGCGACGGCTGGTACCACGGGCGGCTCGGCTGGGCCGACGGCTCGGCGTACTACGGCGACGAGGTCGCGCTGCTCGCCCAGCTGGAGGTCCGGTACGCCGACGGCACGATCGACCGCGTCGGCACCGGCCCCGGCTGGACCTGCGCGCCCGGCCCGATCGTGGCGTCCGACCTGTACGACGGCGAACGCCACGACGCCCGGGCCGAACCTCCCGGCTGGTCGATGCCCGGCTTCGACGACGAGGCGTGGGGGGCGGTGCGCGTCGTGGCCGCCGACCCGGCCCGGCTGGTCGCCCCCGACGGGCCGCCGGTGCGCCGTACCGAGGTCCTCGAACCCGTGGCGGTCACCGAGTCGCCGGACGGTCACCCCATCCTCGACTTCGGGCAGAACATCGCCGGGCGGCTGCGCATCCGGGTCAGCGGCCCGGCCGGGCGCGTGGTGACCCTGCGCCACGCGGAGGTGCTCGACGAACGCGGCGGCCTGTGCGTCCGGCCACTGCGCACGGCCCGCGCCACCGACGAGTACGTGCTGCGCGGCACCGGGACCGAGGAATGGGAGCCGCGTTTCACCTACCACGGGTTCCGCTACGCCGAGGTGCGCGGCTGGCCGGGGACGCTCGACCCGGCCGACGTGCGCGCCGTCGTCTGCCACACCGACATGACCCGCACCGGCCGGTTCACCTGCTCCGACCCGATGCTGAACCGCCTGCACGAGAACGCGGTGTGGAGCATGCGCGGCAACTTCGTCGACCTGCCCACCGACTGCCCGCAACGCGACGAGCGGTTCGGCTGGACGGGCGACGCGCAGGTGTTCGCGCCGGCCGCGGCGTTCCTGTACGCGTGCGGCGGCCTGTTCGCCTCCTGGCTGACCGACCTGGCCGCCGAGCAGCACGACGACGGCCTCGTCCCGCCGTACGTTCCGTACGTGAAGGTCGAGGGCGACGGCGCGCAGCCGGCCGCCGCCTGGGGCGACGCGGCGGTGATCGTGCCCTGGACGATGTACCGGCGGTTCGGCGACCGGGACGTGCTGCGCCGCCAGTACCCGTCGATGCGCGCGTGGGTGGACGGCATCGCCGCGCTGGCCGGTGACCGGTACGTGTGGGACACCGGCTTCCAGTTCGGCGACTGGCTCGACCCGGCCGCGCCGCCCGACCGGCCCGACGCGACCCGTACTCCGCACGGCCTGGTCGCCACGGCCTACCTCGCGTACTCCGCCGGCCTGGTCGCCCGTACGGCGGAGGTGCTCGGCGAGACCGCGGACCGGGAGCGGTACGACGACCTGGCCGGACGGGTCCGCGCGGCGTTCCGCGCCAAGTACCAGGGCCCGGACGGGCGGCTGACGGGCGACTCGCAGACCGGGTACGCGCTGGCGCTCGGCTTCGGCCTGCTGGAGGACGCGGCGAGCCGCCGGGCCGCGGGCCGGCGCCTCGCCGAGGTGGTCCGCCGCGATGGGCACCGCATCGGCACCGGGTTCGTCGGCACGCCGCTGGTCTGCGACGCGCTGTGCGACGCCGGCGAGCACGAGACCGCGTACCGCCTGGTGCTGCAACGCGCGTGCCCGTCGTGGCTGTACCAGGTGACGATGGGCGCCACGACGATCTGGGAGCGCTGGGACAGCCTGCTGCCCGACGGCACGGTCAACCCGGGCACGATGACGTCGTTCAACCACTACGCCTACGGCGCGGTGGCCGACTGGCTGCACCGCGTCGTCGCCGGTCTCGCCCCCGACGAGCCCGGCTACCGGCGCCTGCTCGTCCGCCCCCGCCCGGGCGGCGGCCTGACCCACGCCTCCGCCACCCTCGACACCCCGTACGGCCGGGCCGAGGCCGGCTGGCGGCTGCTGCCGGCCACGCGGGAACTCCAGGTCGAGGTGCTGGTCCCGCCGAACGCGACCGCGCGGGTGATCCTGCCGGCCGGCGAGACGACGGACGTCACCGCCGGCCGCCACACCTTCCGCGCGCCGTTCGGCTGACCAGTGCCCCGTCGGGCTCGTCGACCAGACGTTTTGCCCGGCCATGGCGAGGGCGGGTGTGTCACCGGGGTGGGCGTGGTGGGCCTGCGGGAAGGCCGCTCGTGACGCGGCCGCATACCCCACCGAAAGGGAAACCATGACACTGCAGATGATCAACACCCTCATCGAGCCCGCCGCCAAGCATGGCGTCACGGCGATGTCCGGTGGCTGGGGCTACTTCACCGCGAACGGAGACGTGATCCTCGACGTCGGAGCGCCCTGGATCACGCCGACCACTCTGGTGTTCGCCTCGATCGTGGAGGTTGACGGAAACAACGCGCCGATAATGGGAGACGCGCGCATGACCGTCCGCAACATCGAGCCCTACCAGGGGGGCATCCGGACCTGGGTCACGATCGATTGGGGCAGCCCCCTGCGAGTACGGGTCAGCTATTCCTGGTCGGAATGACCTGTCACCGCGCCGACGGGGAGATCCGCACGGTTCGGTGACGAGTCCCACGCGCGGCCCCGCAGGACTGCGGGGCCGCCTCGCCTGGTCTCCGGCACCATGACGGACTGCGGGGCGCCGCGATCAGTGATGGTGGTCGTCGTGGATCGCGGGGTCGGGCTGATCCTGGGTGGCGGCCCAGGTGGCCAGGAGGCGGAGGTTGTCGGCGCTGGGAGTGTCGGGGGTCGCGGTGTAGATGATCAGGGTGAGGCCCGGTTCGGAGGTCAGGGTCATGGCCTCGAAGTGGAGTTCGAGGTCGCCGACGGCCGGGTGGTGGATCCTCTTGACGCCGGTGCGGTGGTACCGGACGTTGTGGTCGGCCCAGCGTCGCCGGAAGACCTCGCTTCGGGTGGACAGTTCCCCGATGAGATCGGTGAGGGTCTTGTCGTAGGGGTTACGTCCGGCGTCGGCGCGGAGGATGGCCGCGATGTCGTCGGCGGCCTTGTCCCAGTCGGTGAAGAACTCGCGGGCGGCGGGGTCGAGGTAGATGAAGCGGGCGGTGTTGGCGGGGCGGCGGGGATCGGCCAGGATCGGCGCGTACAGGGCACGGGCCAGGCGGTTGGTGGCCAGCACGTCGTGGTGGTCGTTGCGGATCCAGGCGGGCGCGTCGCCGATGGCGTCCAGCATGTGCTGGAGCGCGGGCCGTAGCCGCCGGGCAGGGGCCTTGCGGCGGGTCGCGGCGGACGCGGGAGCGCGCCGAGCGAGATCGAAGAGGTGCTCGCGTTCGGCGTCGTCGAGTTGCAGGGCGCGGGCGACGCCGTCCAGGACGCCGTCGGAGGCGCCGGACAGGTTGCCGCGCTCGAGCCGCACGTAGTAGTCGACCGAGACGCCGGCCAGCATCGCGACCTCCTCCCGGCGCAGCCCCTTCACCCGGCGGTTGCCGCCGTAGGCGGGCAGGCCCGCCTGCTCGGGGGTGACACGGGCCCGGCGGGAGGCGAGGAACTCCTTGATCTCGGCGCGATCGTCCATGCCCCCACGGTATGCGCACGGCCGCTCGGCGAAGCAGGTACTGGCATTACCTGGAACGACAGGCACTGCCGCCACCTGGCAAAAGGCCGTTTCCTGGAGATGGGCCGCGTCGGCGGCCCGGGCCGTCCCGGCCGCCCTGCGGCGGGCGAGCGGCGCACGACGGCAGCGAGCAGACCAAGGAAGAGAACGAGGCCCAGATGCGCATGATCGGCCGCTGACCCCGACCATCCGGCCTCGTACGATCTGTTCCCCCCGATTAGCCAGACAGGAGTTGCCCATGCGCGGCACGATCATTCACGGCCCCGGCGACATCCGTTTCGAGGAGCGCCCCGACCCGACGATCATCGAGCCCACCGACGCGATCGTCCGCACGGTCGCGACCTGTGTGTGCGGCTCGGACCTGTGGCGGTACCGCGGCATCAACGAGGTGCCGCAGCCCACGCCCATCGGCCACGAGTACGTCGGCGTCGTCGAGGAGGTCGGCTCCGCGGTGACGTCGGTCCGGCCCGGCCAGTTCGTCGTCGGCGGCTTCCTCACCAGCGACAACACCTGCCCGCTCTGCCGGGCCGGCGCGCACGCCAACTGCCGGAACCGCACCGGTTACGACGGCTGCCAGGCCGAGCTCATCCGCGTCCAGAACGCCGACGGCACCCTGCTCGCCACCCCGGAGCGGCCGGCCGACGACCTGGTGCCCGGCATCCTGGCCCTCTCCGACGTGATGTGCACCGGCTGGCACGCCGCGGTCTGCGCGGACGTGCGGCCCGGCGGCACCGTCGTCGTGGTCGGCGACGGCGCGGTCGGCCTCTGCGGTGTGCTCGCGGCACGTGAGCTCGGCGCGGAACGGATCATCGCGATGAGCCGCCACGCGGACCGGCAGGCGGTCGCCCGCCGGTTCGGCGCCACGGACGTCGTCGCCGAGCGCGGTGACGCCGGTGTCGAGGCGGTCAAGGAGCTCACCGGCGGCGTCGGCGCCGACTCCGTCCTCGAATGCGTCGGCACCGACGAGTCCGTGGCGCAGGCGCTCCGCTCCGCCCGCCCCGGCGGCATGGTCGGCTGGGTCGGCGTCCCCCACATCACCGACATCCCGCAAGAGCACATGTTCTGGAAGAACGTCGGCCTGCGCGGTGGCCCGGCCCCGGCACGGGCCTACCTGCCCGACCTCCTCGAGCGGGTCTGGGAGCACCGCATCGAGCCGGGCGAGGTCTTCGACCTGACCCTGCCGCTGGAGAAGGTGGCCGAGGCGTACGCCGCGATGGACGAGCGCCGAGCCATCAAGGCCCTGCTGCGGCCCTGAACCGGCGCCTTAAGCGATCTCAGAGAGATCTCAATCGCCTTTCACGTTCGTCTTGGCGGGCTTTCAGCCGGGCCTTCTAACGTCTTTCCTGTCAGCGCCGAACGGCGAGGATGACGAAGGAAGGATACGGCAATGAGCTTCCGTAAGATCGCCCCGATTCCCCCGAAGAAGAAGCCCGCTCCGAAGCCGCCGCGCAAGCACCACGGCAAGACCACCAAGCCGCTGCCCAAGCCGGCCGGCCAGCGCTGACCAGCCGAAGAGGGGAGCCGACGGGCCTCATAGGCCCGTCGGCTCCCCTCTTCACCGGCCCGAGGAATTGGTGGTCATGCATCGCTCGCCCGCGAAAGAGGGGTCTTCCGGAATTTCATCGCGGGAGGCGTTCCGCCGTTTCTGGCCGTACACCCGCGGAATGCGCCGATGGCTCGTGGCCGGCGCGCTCCTCCTCATCCTCTCCACGGCCTGTGAGGTCGTCGCGATCCGGCTGTTCGGTGACATCACCGACCGGGTCCTGGCCGCCAAGAACCTGCACGCCTTCTGGACACCGGCCTTGATGTGGCTGGGGGTCACGGTCCTGTCGGGCGTCGCGACCTTCGGCGGGAGCTACCTCACCACCCTGGTCGGAGAGCGGTTCCTGCTCCGGCTGCGCGACGCGGTGTTCGCCCACGTCCAGCGGCTGTCTCCCGACTTCCTCGACAACCGCGACCTCGGTGATCTCATGATCCGGCTCACCGGGGACATCGAGGCGATCGAGCAGTTCGCCGCCTCCGGCGTGATCAGTGCGGTCACGGCGGCGGTCGGCGCGGTCTTCTTCGCGGGCGCGGCGCTGTCCGTGCGGTGGGACCTGGCGCTCGTGTCGTTCGCCGTCGCCCCGCTGTTCTGGCTCGCGATGCGGAACTTCACCGCGCGGTTCCGGGACGCCGCCGTCCAGGAGCGGGAGAGCGACGGCGCGCTGACGAGCGTGGTCGAGGAGAGCCTGTCGAATCAGGCGCTCGTCCAGGCGTACAACCGGCAGCGGGCCGAGCAGCGGCGGCTGCACCGGGAGGGCCTGTCGTGGCTGGAGGCCAAGATGGCCGAGACACGCCTGGCCGCGCTGTACGAGCCGCTCGTCCAGGTCATCGAGACGGTGTGCGTCCTCGTCGTGCTCGGCCTCGGCGCCTGGGAGCTCACGAACGACCGCGTCACCCTGGGCGGCCTGCTGTCCTTCGCCGCCTACCTCGGCTACCTGTACCCCCCGATCCAGAGTCTGGGGCAGGTCACCCTGACGGCCTCGGAGGCGACCGCGAGCGCCGAGCGGATCGTCGAACTCATGGAGACCCCGCCCGCGGTGGCCAACCGTCCGGCGGCCCGTACGCGGACCGCGCGACGGGGACGGGTGGCGTTCGACAACGTCACGTTCTCCTACCCCGGCAAGGACCGGCCCGCGATCGAGAACCTGTCGTTCCGCGCCGGGCCCGAGGAGCTCGTGCTGCTGACGGGGCCGAGCGGTTCGGGCAAGTCGACCATCACCAAGCTGCTGCTGCGGTTCTACGACCCGCGGTTCGGACGGATCCGCCTCGACGGCGTCGACATCCGCGAACTGTCGCTGGCGACCCTGCGGGACACGGTGACGCTGATGCAGCAGGAGACCATGCTGTTCCCCGGCACCGTACGCGACAACATCGCGTACGGCAGGCCGGACGCCACCGACGAGCAGATCGTCGCCGCGGCGCGGTCCGCCGAGGCGCACGACTTCATCGCGGCGCTGCCCCAGGGGTACGACACGCCCGTCGGGCAGCGGGGCCGTCTGCTGTCCGGCGGGCAGCGGCAGCGGATCGCCATCGCGCGGGCGATGCTCCGCGACAGTCCGGTGCTGATCCTCGACGAGCCGACCACCGGCCTGGACGCGCCGACGGCCCGCCGGGTGCTGGAGCCGCTACGGCGGCTGATGGCCGGCCGTACGACCATCCTCATCACCCACGACCTGCACCTGGCGCCGGAGGCCGACAAGGTCATCGTCATCGGCGGGACGCCCGAGAACACGGGAGGCCTTCAGCGAACGGCGGCCGTGCCGCACAGGTAGACCGCGTCGTCGAGCAGGGCCTCGGTCACGCGGACTCCGGTGAGCCGCTCGGCCAGCGCGAAGGCGGCCGTCGTGGTCGGGCCGGTCTCCTCACGATCCTCCTCCAGGTCGAACCCGATCTGCCTCATGTCCTCGAGGAGGGCGTCCGGGGTGCCGCCCTCCCGGTTACGGGCGAACAGCGGCTCGAACTCCAGCCGGACGTCGCCGTCCTCGATCCAGGAGAAGTCGCCGACGCCGTTGCCGCCGTTGTAGCGGTGCGAGACGAGCCGGGTCCCCGCCGAGACCGGGCCCATGGTCGAGGGAGTCACGCCCAGGTGGCCGTTCACCTCCAGCGCCAGGGTCCAGTCGCCGCCGTCCCCGGCCACCGTCGTGGCGCCGATGAACTGGACGTCGCCGTAGTGCGGCTCGTCCCAGTACTGGAACGAGAGGTCGATGAACTCATCGGCGAGTTCCAGGGCCTCGAACATGATCCGCGCACCGAGCCGGTCCATGAACTCCTGTGGCGTGATGCCGCGTACGAGGGTCAGGCAGTACGCCGAGAACAGGCCGCCGTCCTCATCGGCGCCGATCCACGCGTAGTCGGCTGCGACGGCCTTCGACCGTCCGAAGTTCGTTGACACGAAATCAGGATCATAGGTGTGCGGCGCCCTGCGGCGAGGGCAGCGCGTCCTCCCGGCCGGGCCCATGGCAGGGCGAAACGGCGGGACGACCGTCGAGCTACATCCGGTTCACCATTAATTCTGATTTTGATACGCCCAAATCGGCATGGAACGCGCCATAATCCATCTGTCGGCCAGTCGACAGCCCCGGTTTCGGACCTGCCGACCCCCACCTCGGCACCGACCGCGGATCGGCCGTTCCACCGACCGCGCCCGCCACCGGCCGGCGCGCCGCATGACGCAAGGAGTCCCCGCGAATGCCGCTCATGGAGCCCTACCGGATCAAGGTCGTCGAACCGATCCCGGTGACCACCCGCACCCAACGCGCGCAGGCCCTGGCGCGCGCCGGGTACAACCTTTTCGGACTGCGCGCCGACGAGGTCACCATCGACCTGCTGACCGATTCGGGCACCGGAGCGCTCTCCGCCGCCCAGCAGGCGGCCGCGGCGATCGGGGACGAGTCGTACGCCGGAGCGCGATCCTTCCATCGCTTTCGCGAGGTGGTCGAGGATCTGACCTCCTATGAGCACATCTACCCGGTGCACCAAGGACGCGCCGCCGAACGGATCCTGTTCGCCACGCTGCTCAAACCAGGCCAAATAACGCTCAGTAACACGCATTTTGACACGACGAGGGCGAACTCCGAACTGATCGGGTGCGAAGCCCGGGACCTGCCCTGCCCGGAGGCCGCGGACCTCGACAGCCACGAGCCGTTCAAGGGGAACATCGATCTGGCGGCCCTGGAGGCCGCGCTGACCGGCCCGGACGCCGGCCGGGTCGGCCTGGTCATCATGACGATCACGAACAACGGAGGCGGCGGCCAGCCGGTCTCCATGGCCAACCTGGAAGCGGCGTCCGAGCTGTGCCGGCGGCACGGCGTGCCGTTCTTCCTCGACGCCGGGCGCTTCGCCGAGAACGCCTGGCTGGTCACCCAGCGTGACCCCGAGTACGCCAATACCGACCCCCGCGACGTGGCCAAGGCCGCGTTCCGCCTCGCCGACGGGTGCCTGGCGAGCCTCAAGAAGGACGGGATCGCCCACATCGGCGGCCTGCTCGCGATGCGCGACGGCGACCTGGCACAGCGGTGCGAGGTGATGCTGACCGCGACCGAGGGCTTCCGCACGTACGGCGGCCTGGCGGGCCGGGACCTGGAGATGCTGGCCCAGGGGCTCGTGGAGGTGACGGACCCGTACTATCTCCGCTCGCGCGAGGCTTCGGCCGCCCACCTGGCCGAACTCGTGAACGCGGCCGGTGTCGACACCGTGCAGCCGCCCGGCCTGCACGCCGTCTACCTCAACGCGGGACGCCTGCTGCCGCACATCCCGCCGGAGCGCTTCCCCGGTCACGCGCTGGCCTGCGCGCTGTACCTGGAGGGCGGCATCCGGACCGTCGAGCTCGGCACGCTGATGCTCGGCAAGGAGGGCGCCGAGGGCGAGGCGGCGACCCTCGCCCCGTTCGAGCTGGTCCGGCTGGCGCTCCCCCGCCGGACGTACACCCAGAGCCACCTGGAGTACGTCGCGGAGGTCATCGGCATGGTGGCCAAGCAGGCCACGCTCGTGCCGGGCTACCGCGTCGTCGAGTCGCCGCCGATCCTGCGGCACTTCAACGCGCGGCTGGAGCCGGTCACCGAGTAGGGCGCCCGGCTCGGCGAAGGACGATTCGAGGGGCGCGGCCGTTTCATGACCTCTCACGTAATCGCCACGGTGCGGGCCCAGGCGGCAATCTCGATCTCGCAGCCGCCGAACAGAGCAGGAGACGACGACATGACCGCCATCAAGGCGCCCGCAGCGGCCCCCGTCCGGGTGACGGCCGCCCCCGGCTGGGGGACCCTGCTGGTCCTCCTCACCGGGGTCTTCATTACCACTCTCGACTTCTTCATCGTCAACGTGGCGATCCCGGCCACCCAACGGGACCTGAACGCGACTCCGTCGCAGGTCCAGTTCCTCGTCGCGGGCTTCGGGGTGGCGCTGGCGGCCGGGCTGATCACCGCCGGGCGGCTCGGTGACCTGTACGGGCGGCGGCGGATGTTCGCGATCGGGCTCGCCGCGTTCACGCTGGCCTCGGCGGCCTGCGGGGAGGCCCCGACCGCCGGGTTCCTCATCGGCGCGCGGGTCGCGCAGGGGCTGGGCGCGGCGCTGCTGATGCCCCAGGTCCTGGCGATCATCAACACCGTCTACACCGGCGAGCACCGGGCCAAGGCGTTCAACGCCTACGGCGTCGCGATGGGCTTCGGCGGCGTGTTCGGGCAGCTCATCGGCGGCATCCTGATCAAGACGGACATCGCCGGTCTCGGCTGGCGCACCATCTTCCTGATCAACGTGCCGGTGGGCGTGGCCGCGCTCGCGCTGGTCCCGCGCCTGGTGCCCGAGTCCCGCTCCGCCGCCGGCGCCCGGCTGGACCTGGCCGGCACCGTGCTCGTCTCGCTCGGCCTGGTCGCGATCGTCTTCCCCCTGGTGCAGGGCCGCGAGCAGGGCTGGCCGATGTGGACGTGGGAGTGCCTGGGAGCGGCGGCCGTCCTGCTGACGGCGTTCGCCCTGTACCAGCGGCGGGCCGCCGCGCCCCTGGTGGCCCCGGCGCTGTTCCGGAACCGCTCGTTCACCGTCGGCGCGACCGTCAGCCTGCTGCACGCGATGACGATGGGCTCGTTCTTCCTGGTCCTGGCCCTCTACCTGCAGCAGGGACGCGGACTGTCCGCCCTGGAGTCCGGGCTGATCTTCCTCCCGCTGGGCCTCGGCTACTTCCTGTCCTCCACGCGCGCCGCCGCGGTCGCCGCGAGGCTCGGACGTCAGGTCATCGCCGTCGGCGCGCTGGGCATGGCGCTCGGGTACGTGGTGCTCGCGCTGACCGCCTCCGAACTCGGCGAGCACGGCGCCGTCGGCTGGGTCATCCCCGGCCTGGTGGTCGCGGGCGCCGGGATGGGCCTGGTCATGGCGCCGCTGCCCGCGCTGGTGCTGGGCGGGGTCGAGCCCGCGCACGCCGCCGCCGCGTCCGGCGTGCTGAGCACCGCCCAGCAGGCCGGCGGCGCGATCGGGGTGGCCCTGATCGGCGTGGTCTTCTACGGCGCGCTCGGCACCTTCCCGCACGCCTTCGCCGCCGGCCTGATCCTGCTGATCGTCCTGGACGCGCTGGTCGCGGCCCTGGTCCAGGCCCTCCCCCGCGCACGGTAAGAGCCGCGTCTCCCCTGCCGCGGCCCCGCCTCCGGACGTTCCTCCGTCCGCCCCGCCTCGACGCGCCGCGTCGAGGCGGGGCGGACGTCTGTGCGGCGTGACGCCCACCCCACCTTGGGTGACGCTTCGGTTACTCGATGGGATCAATGTCGCACCACGTGGCGATTGGCGCACGGACCGTCACTCACCATCATGAAGCTGGCCTTCACCCCAACACCGGACGTACCGGAAGGACGAGCAGATGGCGAGCGAGTTCCAGCGGAGAAAGATCGCCGGAGTGTTCGAGGCGATGGACACCGACGGCGACGGTTTCCTCCGGGAGGGCGACTTCGCGGCGCTGGCCGACCGCTGGATCGCGATTCGCGGCACCGACGACCATGCCCGGCTGAGCTCGATCATGATGGGCTGGTGGGACACCCTGCTCGCGGCGGCCCGTCCCGGCGACGGGCGCGAGGGGAAGGTCACGCTCGATGAGGTCCTGTCGGTCGTCGATCGGCTCGGCGCCATGCCCGACGCGGTCACCGGCACCGCCGAGGCGATGTTCGAGGCCGTCGACGAGGACGGGGACGGGCGTGTCTCCGCTGAGGAGTACAACCGGCTCATCGAGGCGTGGAACGGCCGCCCGACCGACACCGACGCGATCTTCCCTCTCCTCGACCTGAACGGTGACGGCCACCTCTCCAGGGAGGAGTTCGTCCGGCTGTGGACGGACTTCTGGGCCGGCGACGACCCGGAGGCGCCCGGCACCTGGGTGTTCGGACGCTTCGAGCTCCCGATCGGCTGACCGCCGCCGAAGAGGCGCGCTACCCGTGAGACGGGCGCGCCGCACCGGCCAGGCCGTGCCGGTGGAGGAACGCGTCGACGAGCCCGTCGGTGAAGTCGTGGCCGACGGGCTCGCCGGTGACCAGCACGCGGTAGTAGAGCGGACCCACGAGCCGATCCGTCCCGGCCGTCAGGTCGAGGCCGGCGGGAAGCCGGCCCCTGTCCACGGCCCGCTCCAACGGCATGCGGTCGCGGCGGCGTTGCGCGTCGAGGTACCTGGACCGGAAATCCCGGGCGAACGCCGGATCCTGCTGCGCCTGGGCGATGAGGGCCCTGAAGACGGCGCCGGGGTCGGACTCGCCGAGGAACCACGCCAGCCGGCGCAGATGGTCCCGCAGGTCGACGGCGAGATCGCCGGAATCGGGCGGGGCCAGGTCCTCGGACGCGTCCTCCAGCGGGGCGTCCATCAGGACGTCGGTCTTGGTCTTCCACCACCGGTAGATGGTCTGCATGGCGACGCCGACCCTGACCCTGAGACGAAGACCTGCGGCGCGTCGGGGCGCCCGCTGCCCGTCGGGTCGGAGAACAGCAGGGCCACGCGCCCGTCGCGGCGTACGTTGAGCGCCTTCTGCGCGAACGCCAGCGAGGTCGTGACCAGGAACGTCCCGTCGTCGTACCGCCAGGCGGCGGTCGGCCAGGTCAGCGGGGTGCCGTCCCGGCCCAGGGTGGTGAACTCGCAGGTCCGGTACGCGGCGATGGTCGCGGCGAGCTCCGCGTCGATGGTCGTCATCACGATCAGTCTCCCGGAATCGCTTCGGGTCTCGCGGCGAAACGCGGCAAACTCGGGCATACGGACCGAGCGGCTCAGGATCATGGGCGTTCAGAAGGAGGCGGCGTCGAACTGCTCGAGCAGGACGTCGGCCAGTGTTCCGCCCTCGGTGGTGGGCTCGCGGCCCTCGAGGGCCTGGTCGGCCCAGATGACCTTGCCGTTGGTCGTGTAGCGGGTTCCCCAGCGTTCGGCGAGCTGCGCCACGAGGAACAGGCCCCGCCCGCCTTCGTCGGTGGTGGCGGCGCGCCGGAGTCGTGGTGAGGTGCTGCTGCCGTCGGAGACCTCACAGGTCAGGGAGCGCCCGTAGAGCAGCCGCACCTTGATCGGCGATGCTCCGTATCGGATCGCGTTCGTGACCAGTTCGCTGAGGATGAGTTCGGTGGTGAAGGCGATCTCCTCCAGGCCCCACTCCCGTACCTTCGCAGCGCACGCGGCCCGTACCGAGGGGACCGCCGCCGCGTCGACCGGAACGTCCCACTCGGCCACGTGTGAGCGTGGGACCAGCCGCGTACGCGCCACCAGCAGCGCGATGTCATCGGCGGGATGGGCCGGCGCGACGGAGTCGATCACCGCCTGACAGATCTGTTCGGGGGTGCGTCCGTCGCTGTGCCGCAGCGTGCGGCGCAGTTGCTCCAGCCCGGTGTCGATGTCGCGGGTGCGGTCCTCGATGAGCCCGTCGGTGTACAGCACCAGTCGTGAGCCCTCCGGCAGGTGCAGCTCGGTGGTCTCGAAGGGGTAGCCGCCGAGTCCGAGCGGAGGCGAGGCCGGTACATCCGGATAGGTGACTGTTCCGTCCTGGTACACCACCGCCGGGCCGGGGTGTCCGGCGCGGGCGAGCGTGAAGGTGCCCGCCACCGGGTCATAGATCCCGTACAGGCAGGTGGCTCCGATCACCTCGTTCCCGCTGTGGCCTTCGGGGTTCGGGCCGGTGTGCTCCTCCCCGTCCATACAGGCGACCAGTTCGTCCAGGTGCCACAGGACCTCCTCCACCGGCAGGTCCAGCGTGGCGAAGTTGTGGGCGGCGGTGCGCAGCCGTCCCATCGTCACCGCGGCGTGCATCCCGTGGCCGATGACGTCGCCCATCACCAGGGCCACGCGTGCTCCCGGCAGCGGGATCAGGTCGAACCAGTCCCCGCCCACCCCCGCCTCGGCGGGCAGGTACCGCCAGGCCACCTCCAGCGCGTCCTGCTCCGGCTGCCGACGCGGCAGCAGACTCCGCTGCAGCGTGACCGCCATGGCGTGCTCCCGGGTGAAGCGCCGCGCGTTGTCGATGGCGACCGCCGCCCGCGCGGTCAGCTCCTCCGCCAGCAGCAGGTCCTCGTTGTCGAACTCCGGGGTCTCCCGGACCCGGTAGAAGCTGGCCACGCCCAGCGGGACACCCCGCGCCTGCAACGGCACGGCCACCAGCGAGCGCAACCCCTGCTCCAGCGCTTCGCCGGCGCGCTCGGGAGCCTCTTCCCGCCATGCCCGGGCCTGCCGCAGGTCCGCCTGCAGCAGGCCGTACCCGCGCTCCAGCGCCCGGTTCTGCGGCGCCGCCGGTGAGAACCACACCTGCTCGCCCACCGGCCACAGCGGCTTGATCCGCTGATCACCGCCGATCGCCACACGCCGCAGCCGCCATCGCCCCGCCGCCGGCTCCTCCCCGCGCAACGTCGCGTCGATCAGGTCCACCATGACCACGTCGGCGAACCCCGCAACGGCCACTTCGGCCAGTTCCCGCGCCTCACGGACCACGTCCAGCGTCGTTCCGATCCGTACCCCCGCCTCATAGAGCAGCTTCAACCGCTCCCGCGTCGCCTGGGCCCGCCCCGACACCGCGGCCAGTTCCGTGGTGTCCCGCAACGTCACCACGCTGCCCGTCTGCGCCCTGCCCGGGAACGTCGGCCGCTTGTTCACCGCCAGCAACCGGTCCTGCGCCAGATGAACCTCGTCGGTCACCGCCTCACCGGACATCAGCACCCGCGTCATGTCCTCCGGCAGCCCCAGCTCCCGTACATCCCGCCCCTGTGCGTCCGCCGACAGGCCCAGCAACCGCTGCGCCTCGTCGTTGGCCAGCACCAACCGCCCACCCGCGCCGGTGATCAGCACTCCCTCCCGCACCGCGTGCAGGACCGCGTCGTGATGCTCGTACATCCGCGTCATCTCCGCCGGGCCCACACCGTGCGTCTGCCGTCGCAGCCGCCGGGACACCAGCGCCGTCCCGGCCGCGGCCAGCGCCAGCGCCGCCACTCCGCTGCCCACGGTGATCGGCAAGTCCGAAACCCACTGGCTCGTCACGCCCTGGATCGTCTTCCCGGCGGACACCATCCCCACCACCGCGCCGTGCTCGTCGAACACCGGCACCACGGCCTGGACGAACATTCCGCCGCCCGCGGGGGTGGGCGGCCCGCCCGCCCGATTCTCGATGGTGGTGTGGCCGTGCAGCGCCGGTTCGATGGTGCCGACGAAGTGCTTCCCTATCTCGCTCGGATAGGGGTATGTGTAGCGGATGCCGTGGGTGTTCATCACGACGATGAAGTGGACGCCCGACCTCTTGCGGGCCGCTTCGGCACGCGGCTGCAGCACCGCCGTCGGGTTCGGTCCGCGCAGCGCCTGCGCCACCCCGGGGGCGTTGGCGAACGCCTCGGCGGCGACGACCGACTCCCGACGCCCCTGCCGCAGAGCGTCATGCGCCGCCTGATACACCTCCATCGCCACCGCGGCCGCCACCAGCAGGACCACGATCACGACCTGCAGAAGGAACACCTGCCCGGCGACGCTGCGCAGGCTCAGTAGAGACACCCGGCGATCGCGCGGGCGTCCGGCGGACAACTGACGGGAAGGCTTCCGGAGATGCCGGAAAGCTGCCTTCATGTCCCATTCATAACACCACGATGAGCGCCCAAACGCCCCCGCCTGGCCATTGCCACAAGCCGCGGGCGGGGTCATCGCCTGATCGCGGGCGAATGATGTGTCTCCCGGCGGCCGTCGCCACGAGAACGGCACACTGTTCATGTGGCCGAGATGATCGGTTCACTCATCCATCACCGGCACCGGCGATCGTGCTCCCCGGTATCGATCGACAAGGAGTACCTGATGGCCGAGTCCCCGAACGAGTCACCCAACCGGGTCGCCAGGCGACAGGTCCTGCGCGGACTGGGCGGGCTGGCCGTCGCCGGGCCTGTCCTGGGCCGGGCGGGCAGCGCCGCGGCCCTGGTGACCACCCCGGACCAGGCCGGAGCGCCCGCACCGGAACAGTTGCACCTGCAGTTCGGCGCGGACGCCGCCCACGAGATGGCGGTGTCCTGGGCCGCGCCGCAGCGGGTCCGCCGTCCGGTCGTCCGGCTCGGCAGGCGGGGTCACGGCCTCGGTTCGGAGATCCCGGCCGAGGAACGGGTCTACACCGAGGCCCTCACCGGGGAGACCGTCTTCACGTACCACGCCGTCCTGCCCCGGCTCGCCGCCGACACCCGCTACGAGTACCACGTGGCGCACCGCGGCGCGGAGCCGCTCAGCGGGTCGTTCCGCACGGCGCCGCACGGCCGGTCCAAGGGCTTCCGGTTCACCAGCTTCGGCGACCAGGCGGTTCCCGCCAAGGTCGGCAAGGGGCTCGGGCCCGCGACGCCGAACGCCGGCTACATCGTCGACGCCGTGGAACGGCTCGACCCGCTGTTCCACCTGCTCAACGGCGACCTGTGCTACGCGAACGTCAGTGACGCGCCGGTACAGACGTGGCAGTCCTTCTTCAACAACAACCAGCGCTCGGCGCGCAACCGCCCCTGGATGCCCTGCGCGGGCAACCACGAGAACGAGGTCGGCAACGGCCCTGAGGGCTACCTGTCGTACCAGACCCGCTTCACGCTCCCGGGCAACGGATCGCGGGAGTTCGCCGGCAACTGGTACGCCTTCACGGTGGGCCCGATCCGGGTGATCTCCATCAACAACGACGACGTGTGCCTGCAGGACGGCGCGTTCAGCGCGTACCGACGCGACAACGTCCCCGGTTACAAGGCGAAGGGGTACGACCCCTACATCCGCGGATACAGCCACGGCGCGCAGAAGGCCTGGCTGGAGCGGACGCTCCGCGCGGCGAGCGAGGACCCGGCCATCGACTGGATCATCGTCTGCATGCACCAGGTGGCGATGTCCTCCGCGCACTTCAACGGCGCCGACCTGGGGATCCGCCAGGAGTTCCTGCCGCTCTTCGACAAGTACGGCGTGGACCTCGTCGTCGCCGGGCACGAGCACCACTTCGAGCGGACGTTCCCGGTCAAGGGGGTGCTGCCGGGCAGCTCGCTGCTCACGCCGGCGCCGCAGGCCGACGACGCCTCCGTCATCGACACCACCAAGGGCGCGGTGCACATGATCATCGGCGGGGGCGGGCACTCGTCCGCGACGCCGTGGTCGGCGTTCGACTCCCCGCACGACGGCGTGGTGATCTACGACGTGGGTCCCGGCGACCCGACGACCCAGCGCGCGTCCAAGCTCACCACCGAGCCCGCTCCCTGGTCCGCGTACCGCGACCTGCAGCGGCCGTACGGCTTCGCCTCGTTCGACTTCGAGCCGCACGCCCCGGGCGGGAACACCCAGATCACCGTCACGCACTACGGCGCCGACCTGGGCTCCGCCGACTACCAGGAACTGGACCGTTTCGTGCTCCGCAAGTCCCGCGGCGGGCACCGGGACTGACGGCCACGGGGCGACGTCCCCGCTCGTCATGTCGCATTACGGCCGGGCCGGTCGGTGTCAGCGCACCGATCGGCCCGGCCGTAATTCGTCTGTCAGGTAATCGATGAAAGGTCGTTGACAGTCCGGAACGGGCGTCTTAACGTCCAGGCGACCACTTTCGAACATTGTTCGATATGCCGAACAATAGGACGAGAGGCCCGCCATGAATTTCCTGTCCCGGCTTCGCCGTGTGCGAAAAAGACTGATGTCGGTGGGCGCGGCGAGCGCGCTCGCCGCCGGCCTGCTGGCCGGCGTCTCCACTCCCTCGAACGCCGCGACCTCACTGCCGTGTGACATTTACGCTGCGGGCGGCACGCCGTGCGTGGCGGCGCACAGCACGACCCGCGCCCTGTACGCCTCCTACAACGGCCCGCTGTACCAGGTACGCCGTTCCTCGGACAACACCACCCGCGACATCGGCGTGCTCAGCGCCGGTGGATACGCGAACGCGGCGACCCAGGACTCCTTCTGCTCCGGCACCACCTGCCTGATCACCGTCATCTACGACCAGTCCGGCCGGGGCAACAACCTCACCCAGGCCCCCGGTGGCGGTGCCGCGGGCGGCCCCGACAACCTCGCGGTCGCGACCGCCGCGCCCACCACGGTGGGCGGCCACAAGGCCTACGGCGTCTACGTCGCCCCCGGCACCGGATACCGCAACAACCACACCAGTGGGATCGCGACCGGAGACCAGCCGGAGGGGATGTACGCCATCTTCGACGGCACCCATTACAACGGCGGCTGCTGCTTCGACTACGGCAACGCCGAAACGAGCAGCAACGACACCGGAAACGGCCACATGGAGGCCGTCTATTTCGGGAACATCAAGGTCTGGGGTTATGGCGCGGGCAACGGCCCGTGGGTCATGGCGGACCTGGAGAACGGCCTGTTCTCCGGCGTCAATCAGCACTACAACGCGAACGACCCGACCGTGAACTACCGGTACCTGACCGCCATTGTCAAGGGCGAGCCGAACCACTGGTCCATCCGCGGCGGCAACGCGCAGTCGGGTGGCCTGTCCACCTTCTACAACGGGGTGCGGCCCAACGTCTCGGGCTACAACCCGATGCACAAGGAAGGGGCCATCATCCTCGGCATCGGCGGCGACAACAGTAAGGGCTCGGCCGGCACCTTCTACGAAGGCGTGATGACCTCCGGCTACCCCTCGGACGCCACCGAGAACTCCGTCCAGGCCAACATCACCTCCGCCGGGTACTCGACGTCGACCGGCGGCGGCACCGGCGGAACGCTCACCCCCGGATCGTCGATCTCGCTGCGCGCGACGACGGCCTGCTGCACCGACCGCTACATCCGGCACCAGAACGACCAGGCCGTCACCTCGGTGATCAACTCCTCCAGTTCGTCGCTCGACAAGAACGACGCCACGTGGATCGTGCACAACGGTCTGGCCAACAGCTCCTGCGTGTCGTTCGAGTCGAAGAACTATCCCGGCGACTACCTGCGGCACCAGAACTTCCATCTGTACCGGCAGACCAATGACGGCAGCACGCTGTTCGCCGCGGACGCCACCTTCTGCCCGCAGACCGGCAAGAGCGGCCAGGGCACCTCACTGGCCTCCTACAACTACCCGGACCGGTTCATCCGCCACTACGACAACACCGTCTACATCGCCAGCGACGGCGGCTCGAACTCCTTCGACAGCGCCACCTCCTGGGCCGACGACGTGAGCTGGGTCGTCGACCAGCCCTGGGCATAGCCACCGGCGCGCCACCCGAGGCCCGGTGCGGAGGCGGCACCTCCGCACCGGGCACCACCGGTTCCGGGAGCCGGCCGGCGGCCGGGGTCACGGCAGCAGCAGGAGCTTGCCGGTGGTGGCGCGGGACTCGATGTCGCGGTGGGCCCGCGCGGCGTCCTTCAGCGGGTACCGTCCGCCGATCTCGACCTGGAGTCGTCCGTCCTGGACGAGGTCGAAGATCTCCGCGCTGTGCCGTAGCAGCGCCTCACGGGTCGGGATGTGGTCGAAGAACGTCGGGTAGCAGATCTTGATGCTGTTCGGCAGTTCCGTGATGGTCACGACGGGGACCGAGCCGATGAGGACGCCGTAGTACAGCAGCGTGCCGTTCCTGCGCACGACCCGCATCGACGCCCGGAACGTCGTCTCTCCCCCACCCTCGAACACGGTGTGCACGCCCTCGCCGCCGGTCAGCTCCAGGACCGGTTCCACGAAGGCGTCTCCGGTGGAGACCACGACGTGGTCCGCCCCGATCCGGCGGGCCAGCTCCGCCTTCTCGGGGGTGGAGGCCACCCCGATCACGGTCCCGCCGCGCGCCTTGATGAGCTGGGTGAGCTTCTGGCCCACCCCGCCGGCCGCCGCGTGGACCAGCGTCACCTGCCCGGGCTCGACGGGCGCGGCCTCGGTGACGAAGTGGTGGGCGGTGATGCCCTGCATCATCA
The DNA here is from genome assembly GCF_039542035.1 of Actinoallomurus liliacearum. Taxonomy (NCBI): domain Bacteria; kingdom Bacillati; phylum Actinomycetota; class Actinomycetes; order Streptosporangiales; family Thermomonosporaceae; genus Actinoallomurus; species Actinoallomurus liliacearum. Next base: position 20,509 of record NZ_BAABHJ010000039.1, on the reverse strand, counting down.
CGCTCGCCGCCACCTCGTCGGAGACGCCGTCCGGCACGGGTACGGCGCTCGCGGCCGGCAGCGCCAGTTGCTCGGCGTACGAGCCGTAGGCGTAGACCCAGGCGACCCGGTCGCCGACGCGGAACCCGGTCACGCCCTCCCCGAGCGCACTGACCTGACCGGCCCCCTCCACTCCCGGCACGAACGGCACCGGGCCCACCGCCGTACCGAGACGCCGCGTCCCGGTGTCCATGAAGTTCACTCCGGCCACGCTGACATCGACGCGGATCTCGCCGGGGCCCGGTTCCGGCGTCGGGCGCTCCCCGATCCGCAGTTCCTCCGGGCCGCCCAGCCGTTCGACGGTGATCGCCTGCATTGTCCTGCACCTTCCTGTCGGTCGGCGTCCACACTCGCTCCGATAAAATGGACCCGCAAGTCCAAACCGGGGGGTGCCATGCTGACCGCCAAAGGAGCCGCGACCCGGCGCCGCATCATCGAGGGCGCGGCCGCCGAGATCCGGGAGAACGGCATCGCCGCGCTCACGCTGGACGACATCCGCGCCCGCACCTCGACCAGCAAGAGTCAGATCTTCCACTACTTCCCCGGCGGCAAGGAGGACCTCCTGCTCGCCGTCGCCGCCCGTGAGGCCGACCGCGTCATCGAGGACCAGCAGCCGCACCTCGGCGACCTGACCACCTGGCAGGCGTGGCAGGACTGGCGGAACGCCGTCGTCCGGCGCTACGAGCAGCAGGGCGTCCACTGCCCGCTCGGGGTGCTGATGACCGAGCTGGGCCGTAGTACGCCGGCGGCGCAGGCGCTCACCGCCCGGCTGATCGAACAGTGGCAGGCGGCCCTGCGGGCCGGCATCGCGGGCATGCAGGCGACCGGCGAGGTCGACCGGCGGCTCGACGCCGACCGTACGGCGGCCGCACTGCTCGCCGCGGTGCAGGGCGGGGTGACCATCCTGATGTCGACCGGACGGATCACCCACCTGGAGGCCGCCCTGGACACCTCCCTGGCCCTGCTGCGCCAGAGCGTCGACGGCGAGCCAAATGTAATCGGTTAAAACGATGACACCCCTTGAAATCCTCCTCGGTCATCGGCCAGACTAATTACATGCGACATGCGTTCCCCTGTGGCAACACCGCCCTCGACTTCGTGGGGACCCTCCGCGCCCGGCGCAACCCGGCCCCGCTGGAGATGCTGGACTCCCCGGAGAGCCTCGACGCGTGGTTCCACGAGTCGGGACTGGTCGACGGCGAGACCCACTGCCGGCCGGCCGACGTCTCGACGGCGGTGGCGCTCAGGGAGGCGATCTACTCACTCGTCGCCGCGCGGCCGGCCGGCGAGGATCTCGACGAGAGCGCGCTCGCGCTGGTGAACCGCACGGCGCGCACCCCCTCGGCGATCCCGCAGCTCACCTCCGCCGGGCGGCGCGTCGAGGCCACCGCGGAGCAGGCCCTGTCCTCGGTCGCGCGGATCGCGATCGACCTGCTCAGCGGGCCGGAGGCGCAGTTGCTCAAGGAGTGCGGCCGGCCCGAGTGCACCCAGGTCTACGCCGACCACTCGCGCGGGTCACGCCGTGAATGGTGCTCCACGAAATGCCGCAACAAGGTGAACGTCGCGGCTTACCGCGCCCGCGTACGGGAGGGGCGGCGGCCCGCCGACACCCGACCGCGATGACACCGGTCTCCGGGAGACCCCGGAGACCTCCACCCTGACCACGCCGGGTCGCCCTGCGACCGCGGTGGCGGACACGCCTGCCCTCGATTCCCCGGGCACGCCTGCCCTCGATTCCCCCATGACCCCTTGATCAGTGGGCCGGCCCATGCGCGGGCCGGTCCACCGATTCCCCCTGGAAAGGACCAAGCCTTGAGACGACTGGTCGTCTTCATCATGGCGATGGTGCCGTTGCCGGCGCTGGCGCCGGTCACCGCCGACGCGGTGACCACGAAAGCGCGCACGAGTTGTACGGCGCCCGCGACGACGGCTCCCCCAGGAGCGCGGGTGGAGTCGGTGAGCGCCGTCCACGAACCGGGCGGCACGATCTCCTTCCCGCCCCAGCCTCCGGTGCCCGCCCCGCCGCCGATCAGCGGAGTCCCGGCCTACTGCGACATCACCGTCACCCTCACGCACCCGGGGGCGAACGACCACGTGCGGATCAAGGTGCTGCTGCCCGAGTCGGGGTGGAACGGCCGCTTCCAGGCGGTCGGGGGCAGCGGGTACGCCGCCGGCGACTTCGGCGCTCCGCTGATCGGCGCGGTCAAGGCGGGGTACGCGGCCGCCTCCACGGACGCGGGCCATTCACTGTCGTTCGTCGACGCCGGTTGGGCGCTGACCGCCGACGGGAAGGTCGACCTGCCGCGGCTCCGCGACTTCGCCTCCCTGGCCCCACACGAGACGGCGGTGGTCGGCAAGCAGGTCACCCAGCGCTTCTACGGCCACGGCCCGGCCTACTCCTACTGGAACGGCTGCTCCACCGGCGGCCGGCAGGGCTATATGGAGGCCCAGCGCCACCCCACCGACTTCCAGGGCATCGTCGCCGACGCACCCGCCCTGGGCTGGGACCGATTCGCCGTCGCCACCCTGTGGCCGTACGTCGTACAGAACCAGCAGCACACGTTCCTGACGTCCTGTGAGTTCGAGGCGTTCAACGCCGCTGCCGTCAAGGCCTGTGACGGCCTGGACGGAATCCGCGACGGCGTCATCGGTGACGCGCTGCACTGCCACTACGACCCTCGGCGGCTGATCGGCACCACGATCGTCTGCGACGGCGAGCCGGTCACCATCACCGCGGCCGCGGCCGACGTCGTCGCCAGGATCTGGGAGGGTCCCACCACCCTGGCCGGCACCAGGCTCGGGAACGGCCCACTGCCCGGAGCGAGCTTCACGGGGCTGTCCGCCCCGGTCACCGGACCCGACGGCACCCCCAGTTGGCAGCCCTTCATCATCGCCGCCGAGTGGGTGCAGAACTTCCTCGAGCGCCGACCCGGCTTTGACACGAGCGGCATCACCTACGCCGAGTTCGCCCGGCTGTTCCGCCAGTCCCAGGCCGAGTACCACGACATCATCGGGACCGACGATCCGGACCTGTCCGCCTTCGCTCGCGCCGGCGGCAGACTGCTGACCTTCCACGGGCTGGCCGACCAGCTCATCCCCACCCGGAACACCGTCGACTACCGGCGCCGCGTCGAACAGACCATGGGCGGTTCTGAGCGGGTCGACCGGTTCTACCGCCTGTTCCTCGCCCCCGGCGTCGCGCACTGCGGCGGCGGCGGCCCGACCCCGGCCGACCCGCTCGCGGCGGTCACCGCGTGGGTCGAGCACGGCAAGGCGCCGGACACGCTGCCCGCCACCGTGCCGGGCACGAACGCCACCCGTCAGCTGTGCCGTTATCCCCTGATCTCCCGCTACACGGGCGGCGATCCCGCCGACCCGGCCGCCTACCGCTGCGCCCACGCCTGAGCCGTCTCACTCCAGGAAGAGGAAATCACCATGGCCACCAGCTACACCGCGTTCGTCACCGCCACCGGCGAAGGACGGAACGGAGGCCGCGTCACGGCCGACGACGGCCTGCTCGACCTCGCCCTCGCCATTCCCAATGAGCTCGGGGGCGCCGGAGGGGCCACCAACCCCGAGCAACTGTTCGCCGCCGGTTGGGCCTCCTGCTTCATGGGCGCGGTGAAGAGGGCCGCCGCCCAGCGCAAGGTGCGCCTGCGCGGCCTGACCGTCGCCGCCGAGATCACCCTGCACCACGGCGACGACGACGAGTTCGAACTCAGCGCCGTCCTTCGCCTCGAACTCAGCGGCGTCGACCAGGAAACGGCCGACGAGCTCGGCGCGCAGGCCCACCAGATCTGCCCCTATTCCAAGGCCACCCGCGGCAACATCCCCGTCCTCATCGACGCCACCGCCGTCGCATGACCTCCCGTGGTGGCCGGCGGCCCGTCCCGGGCCCCGGCCACCACGGCCGCAGCCGGACGAAGAAGTCGATGTAATCACCTTGACCGATTACATATCGAGCTGCCATGCTCGTAATCAGTTGAGCTGATTACATGTTCGGGAGGGATCACGGATGATCACCAGGCGCGCATTCGCCAAGGCCCTCGGCGCGAGCGCCGCGACGGCCTCGCTGGCCGGCCTCCCCTGGGGACCGGCCGCGGCCGCCACGGCCGAGAAGACGGCCGCTTCTCGCGGGGCCGAGCCGGGGACGCGCACCTCCTTCGGCACGCTGAAACAGGTCAAGGCCGGCGTCCTCGACATCGGATACGCCGAAGCCGGCCCGGCCGACGGACCCGCGGTCATCCTGTTGCACGGCTGGCCGTACGACATCCACAGCTACGTCGACGTCGCGCCGCTGCTGGCTGCGGAGGGCTACCGGGTGATCGTCCCGTACCTGCGCGGCCACGGCACGACCCGGTTCCGATCCGAGCGCACCTTCCGCAACGCGCAGCAGTCGGTGATCGCCCTGGACATCATCGCCCTGATGGACGCCCTGAAGATCGAGAAGGCGATCCTCGCCGGCTATGACTGGGGGTCCCGCACGGCCGACATCATCGCGGCGCTGTGGCCGGAACGGTGCAAGGCCCTCGTCTCGGTGACCGGCTATCTGATCACCAACCGCGAGGCCAACGAGAACCCGTTGCCGGCGAAGCTCGAATGGGCGTGGTGGTACCAGTACTACTTCACCACCGAGCGCGGCCGCATGGGCCTTGACCGGCACCGGGACGACCTGGCGCGGCTGGTGTGGACGTTCAACTCCCCGACGTGGCGGTTCGACGACGCGACGTTCGAACGGACCGCGGCGGCGTTCCAGAACCCGGACTACGCGAGCATCGTGGTCCACAACTACCGCTGGCGGCTGGGTCTCGCCCAGGGCGACCCGCGGTACGACGGACTGGAGAAGCGGCTGGCCGCCGGACCGGCCATCGCCGTCCCGACGATCACCATCGACGGCGACCGCGACCCGTTCACCCCGGACGGCGACGGCTCGTCCTACCGGAATCACTTCTCCGGCGCGTACGCGCACCGGACGTTCCACGGCATCGGTCACAACGTGCCGCAGGAGGCGCCCGAAGCCTTCGCCCAGGCGATCATCGACGTCGACCGTCTCCGGCGCCGCTGATCACCTCCGGCGGCACCCCAGCGCGTTGCCGTCCTGGTAGTGGCCGTCGATCACGTCAGCCTCCCGATGGGCCGAATCGCTCGGTCTTGATCCGGCGTGCGTCGTGGCCGAGAGACAGGAGGATGTCCGCGGCGGTCTCGACGAACCCGGTCGGTCCGCAGACGAAGCAGTCCGGCATGAACTCCGCGGGCCAGCCTCCGGAGTTCAGGTCGGCGACGGTCAGCCTTCCCGGCGGGCGGGGCCGGCCATCGGGCGCCGCCCGGGTGTAGATGTGGGTGACGTCGAGACCGGGGTCGGGCCGGCGGAGCTCCGCCGCGTAGTACCGGTCGGCGGGGGTCCGTACCGAGTGGACGAGGCGGAACGGCGTACGGCTGCCCGCCTGACGGCGGGCGCGGATCATCGCCATCAGCGGCACGATCCCCGAGCCGCCGGCCACCAGCACCACCGGGGTCGTCTCGGCCGGCCGCCAGACGAACCACCCGCCGATGGGACCGCGGATCTCCACCGGGTCACCGAGGGACAGTCCCTCGGTGAGGTAGGAGGAGACCTCGCCGTCCGGTACGAGCTGCACGGTCAGCTCGACGCGGTCACCGTCGGCGGGTGCGGCGAGCGAGTAGCTGCGCTGGGCGCTGTAGCCGTCCTCGGCGGTGAGCCGTACGTCGACGTGCTGGCCGGCCAGGTGGCCGGGCCAGCCCGGCACGTCGAAGACCAGGGTCCGGGCCGTCGCCGTCTCCGCCCGCGTCTCGGCGAGACGGCCGACGCGCCAGGTCAGTCGCCCTGATACCGCTGCTCGCGCCATGGGTCTCCGTAGTCGTGGTATCCGGCCGTCTCCCAGAAGCCCGGCTCGTCCTCGTCGAGCAGCCGGATGCCGCGCACCCACTTGGCGGACTTCCAGAAGTACAGGTGGGGCACCAGCAGCCGGGCCGGGCCACCGTGCTCGGATACGAGGTCCGCGCCGTCGTAGCGGTACGCGATCCACGCCTGGCCGTCCAGCAGGTCCTCCAGCGGGAGGTTCGTGGTGTAGCCCCCGTAGGAGTGGACGAGCGCGTAGTCGGCGGCGGTGTCGACGTCGGCCAGCAGAGTGTCCAGCGAGACGCCTTCCCACCGGGTGCCGAGCTTGGACCACTTGGTGACGCAGTGGATGTCCACCGTCGGCCTCTCGCTGGGCAGATCCATGAGTTGCCGCCAGTCCCAGCGGTACTCCTGCCCGGCCTCGGTCGTGACGGTGAACTCCCAGTCCTCCTGGTGGACCCGCGGCGTCGGACCGGCCGACAGGACCGGGAAGTCCTCGGTGAGGTACTGACCGGGAGGGAGCTCGACCTCCGGCCGTCGGCCCCGGCCGTGGAACCCCGGTGACACGATGCCCATCATCGGCGCCTTTCGCTGATCTCCGCGTCCCGCCCGGCGGCTACGCCGTGAACGTCACGGTGGCCTCGTCGGTGTAGACGAGGAACGTCAGGGTCTCCTGGAAGTAGAGCTGGACCGTGTCCGCGTCGTGGGACAGGTAGCCGATCGACAGGTCCTGGCCGATGCGGAGTTCGAAGTCGCCGCCGCGCGTCGACAGCAGGAACGCTCCATCGATGGCGGGCGCCCAGATGATCTTTCCGTCCAGGACCCGGGCGATGTGCTCGTGGATCGGGTAGCCGTGGTCGGAGGTCTCGTTCACGGCGGTGTAGGCGTCGGCGCTGAGCACCAGCGCGTACGGCCCGCCGACGCCCGCCAGCCGCAGGGCGCTCACCGCCCGGCTGACCGCGTCCGGATAGTCGCGCACGTCGGCGGGCAGGGACAGCGCCGGATTGGCGGAGCTCTCCCCGAGCCCGGCGATGCCCCCGGCGGCGTACCCCTGGAAGATCGCACGGTCCTCGGCGAACGCGATCCGCCGCGCGGCGTCCTTCACCGGCTGCCAGTCGGCGTCCCGGGCGCCGCGCTCGACCGCGTCGACCTGCCGGCGGTCGACGGTGAACGGCACCCGCAGCTCGACGAGCGGCTGCGACCGTCGCGCGTACGCGGCGATCCCTTCGGCGGGCGCCGCGATCGGGTCGACATGCCCGGTGGAGACGGCGGACAGTTCGATCCCGCCCGGCTCCGGGACGTCGACGACGCGACGGCCGGCCACGTGGCGCCGGAAGGTCCGCCGCGCCTCCTCCTCCAGGTCGGCCCACGCGGCGTCGGAGATGGGCGCGAGTTCGCGGTGCAGGTTGTTCAACGGATGCTGCTCCTCTTCAGTCCGCCGATTCCCAGGGAACCGTCGGGTGGGCTTGCCGGCCTGTCGGAGGCCGTCTCCGCCGTGACCACGTCGGTGTCCGCGCCGAGGACGTCGGTCACGGCGGCGCCTTCGGTGGCCTCCGGCGGGAGGTCGTCGAGGAAGTCGGCGGTCGGCGCGAAGAACAGCGTCCCGGTCACCGGGGTGGAGAAGTCGAGGATCCGGTCGTGGTTGCCCGGCGGATCGCCGATGAACATGTTCTCCAGCATCTTCTCGGTGACGGCCGGGGTGCGGGCGTAGCCGATGAAGTAGGTGCCGAACTCCCCACGGCCGACGTTGCCGAACGGCATGTTGTCGCGCAGGATCTGGCGCTCGGTGCCGTCGGGGTCGGTGATGGTGGTCAGGGCGACGTGGGAGTTGGACGGCTTGACGGCGTCGTCCAACTCGACGTTCTCCAGCTTCGTACGGCCGATGACCCGCTCCTGCTCCTCCACCGGCAGGGCGTTCCACGCCTCCAGGTCGTGCAGGTACTTCTGCACGATCACGTAGCTGCCGCCCGCGAAGGCGGAATCCTCGTCGTCGATCAGGACGGCGGCCGCCGCGGCGGGGCCCACCGGGTTCTCGGTGCCGTCGACGAAGCCGAGCAGGTCGCGCACGTCGAAGTACATGAACCCCTGCACCTCGTCCTCGACGGTGACCGCTCCCCGCAGCCGGTTCATGATCTGGGAGGCCAGTTCGAAGCAGAGGTCGAGCTTCTCGGCGCGGATGTGGAAGAGCAGGTCGCCCGGGGTGGCGACCGCGCGGTGCACGGCTCCGGCCACCTCACGGAAGGGGTGCAGCTCGGCGGGCCGAGGACCGTCGAACAGACGGTCCCAGACCTCCGATCCGATGCCGGCGACGCAGCTCAGCCTGCCGTCCGGCACCCGGAAGCCGACCGACCTCGTCAGTCCCGCGAGGTCGGCCAGCAGATCCCGTGCCGTGGACTCCCCGCCGGGATCGACCGTCAGCACGAGGAAGACGGCGGCGGTCGTCAGCGGACTCAGCACCGGCTGCGGTACGCCTGCCCGCTCAGCGTCCACCATCCAGGTCCCCCCTTTTTTCGGCCGCTTCGGGAAAGCGTGCCATGAGGGGTTCCTTCCCCGCTTTCCGGGGTGGCGTTCGGTCAGACGGGCACGTTCGCCCTGCTCCGGCGCGTCCGTCCACGATGCCGCCGCCAGGACGGCCCGGACTCGGCCGCCGAGACGTACATCGGGCAGGCCGTGACCGTACGGCGCAGCGGGCGGGACCCGGGGTCATTGGCCTGGATCGCGAGGCTCACCAGGGACTGCAGGAGGAACAGGTCGCCGTCGGTGTCCAGATGGACCTGCGCCCAGCCGGCGGCCGGAGAGAGGTCGACGCGGCCCGAGGCGGTGAGGGCGGTGCCGAGCCGGGAGATGACCTCTTGGGTCAGGAGGACCTCGGCCAGGTCCCCTCCGTGGAGATGAACGATCTGCAGGCCGTGCAGGGCCAGGGCACGGCCGGGTGGACAGTCGGCGCGGCATTCCGTCAGTGGCCACTTCTGGAATCGATCGATCACCAGGTCGGCGTACGAGATGGGGCGGTGTCCTGCGCTCATGGATGCCAGAGTGGCGGAATACCGGACCGTAGCGCCGATCGGCGGATGACCTGGTGCGATTCGCCGTTTCCAGGTGCTCTCCCGGAATTCCTGGTGCGTTCCTGGAACCCTTCCGAGCGGGGTCCTCGGCCGTACAAACGGGTACGAGAACGCGAACTTCTGGATAACTGGCAGGTTCGGCACCGGTTCCGGCGGCACTGTGGGGAGCGCCGCGCGACGCGCGCCCGCGCGGCGAAGAGCGCGAGACGGACGGAGCGGGTGTTGGACTCCCATGTCGACCGGAGGGCGGAGTTCACCCGCGGCCTGGCCGTCCGTCTGGCCGGGACCGAGCCGGCCGTACTGGCCCAGCGCACGGGGCTGCTGGAGGAGACGGTCAAGGCGGTGTCGTCCGGCGACGGCGAGCTGATGTCGTGGGAGGTCGTCAGCGCGTGCCTCGCCGCGGCGGGCGCCGACGGCGTCGAGGTGGGCGAGGCGCGCGGCCGGTGGAGTGCGGCCGAGCACGCCCTCTGGGACGAATGGGGCGAGGAACTGCGCGCGGCGTTCGAACGGAACGGACACGGCAAGCCCACGAAGGTGGTCGAGGCGTACCGGGAGAAGGTCCCGTGGCGGCAGCTGACCGAGCGGTACCCGGTGACCTTCAAGCCCTGGACCGAGCCGACGTTCGCCGCCGAGCGGCGGCTGCCCGATCCGTCGGCGGCGGGCGACATCCGGGACTTCTACCTGCTCCTGGCGGAGCTGCGCGGCTGGGCGGGCTCGCCGCGGCAGACCGAGATCGAGAAACGCTCGTGGGGCACGCTCCCCGACGCCACGATCAGCGCGATGCTCCAGAAGGACCGCTGGCGCACCACCAGCGACCGGGAGCGCGTCAGGGTAGGGCATTTCGCGCGGGCCTGCGGGCTGCCGGCCGCGGAGGTCGCGCGCTGGGTCGAGGCGTACGAGCGTCTCCGGCACGTCCCCCCGACGGACGACCTGGCCCGTGCCCGCGCCGAAGGAGCCGAACTGCGCCGGCGACTCGCGGCGGCCCAGGCCGAGGCGGAGGCGCTTCGCGAACGCCTGGCCGAGGCGGAGACGTTCCGGGAACACCCGCCGGTGGCGGAGGGACTCCGGGAGCGCCCGGCGGAGGCGGGTGGGATCCGCGAACGCGTGGCCGAGGCGGAGGGGTTCCCGGAACGCCCGGCCGCGGCCGAGAGCCGGCCGCGCACCGAGCAGGAGGCCGCCCCGGCGAGGGGGGCGCCCCCACGGGAGCGGTGGTTCTCCCGCAGGCGGCGGTCACTGTCGGTCGCCGCCGCCGCGCTGGTGTTCGCCGCCGGCGCCGGGGCGGCCCGGCTGGCCGGCGTCGCCACGTCGCCGGCGGACCGTGCGCTGTGCTTCTCCGGAACGCTCCACCTGGTCGGCTCGACCGCGTTCGAGCGGACGGCCGACATCATCCGGCGGGGCTACGAGGCCCGGTGCCGGGACGCCCGGATCGAGGTGAGCGCCATCGGGTCCAACGAGGGAGTACGCGCCCTCACCACGGGCAACGCCGCCTCGACCATCGCGATGCACGACGGCTATCTCACATCCGACTCCGACGAGGTGCGGCTCCGGGGTTTCCGGGGCTTCCCGGTCGCGCTGGTGGCGTTCGCCGTCATCGTCGACAAGGGCACGAACGTGACCGGTCTGTCCCTCCAGGACCTGCGCTCCATCTACGCGCCGGACGGCCCCACCGACTGGAAGTCGATCAAGGGCGGCAGGGACCTGCCGATCCGGCTGGTCAGCCGGACCGAGGGGTCGGGGACCCGGGGCATCTTCGAGGAGCACGTGCTGAGGGGGCCGGAACCGGACCTGTCGTCCAGCGACTGCCGGCGCAAGGACGATCTCCGCGCCGCGCTGCACGTCATCCGCTGCGAACGCAGCAGCCAGGCGCAGGTCCTCGACACGGTCGACACGGTCCCCGGCACGATCGGGTACGCCGAGGTGCACGTCGCCTCGGACGCCCGCCGCTATCCCAACGTGCGCATCATCGCTCTGGACGGCAGGATGCCGACGGCGTCCCCGACGATGGATCGCTACCCGTTCGTCGCCCCGGAGGTCTTCTACACCTACGGGCCGCCGCCGAACGGCAGCGCCGCCGCGGCGTTCCTCACCTTCCTCGCCGATGACGACGCCAGGAGGCTGCTCCGCCAGGCGGGCGCACCCGTCTGCGTCGGCCCGGGTTCGCTGATCACGGCACCCTGCCAGCCGAATTGAGCTCCCGGGGCACCACCGGACGAGGCGAACGACAACGTTGTCACGGACGTCAGCCCGCACGGGGTTCGGGATCCGTCGGCCACGCGGGGCCGCCGGGCAGATCGGCGGGATCGCACGGATGGCCGATCCACCGCTCGAGCTGATCGAGCTGCCGGCGAGCCGTGGCCGCCGCGTGCCGGGCCTCCGCCCGTACGCCGGGATCGTCCGCCAGCGCGGCGGCGTGGTCGAACCAGAGTGCCGCCTCGGCGTGCTGGTCGTCCTTGGCGCAGCGGTTGCCGGCCGCGAACGCCGCGTCGACCAGGTCCTCACGGGCGATGAGCGGGCCGGCGGCCATGAGGTGACGGGCGATGTGCACGGGATGGCGGTGCGGCAACTCGGCCAGCGCGCGAGCCGCGGCCGCGTGCAGCAACTGCCGGCGGGCCGGGGTGAGGTCCTGCAGCACCAGCTCGCGTACGAGGTCGGGCATGAGGTATCGCCCGGGGCGGCCGGGAGCGGTGCCGTCCTCCCAGTTCAGCACCCGCGCGGTGACGGCCGCGTCGATGAGGGACAGCAGCTCCTCACGGCTGATCGTCCGGATCCGGAGCAGGAGCTCGGGGTCGAGCTCTCCACCCGTCACCGCGATGGCCTGCAACATCGTGAGCACGCGTTCGTCCAGCAGGTCCATGCGCGCGCGCAGCACCCTGCTGACGGACGCGGGAAGCCGCGCCCCCGGTCCCGTCCGTTCCTCACTGGGCAGCTCGAGGATCTCGGTGATGAGGAAGGGGTTCCCCTCGCCGCGCCGGTGCAGCTCGGCCGCCTCTCGCTGATGGAGCTCGCTGCCCGGGGCGCTCGGGTTGAACGGGGTGGCCCGGCGTTGCATCAGCTCGTGGACGTCCGCGACGGTGAGCGGGTCCAGCGGCAGGAGGGTGGCGCGGGTCTGCCGGACGAGCAGCGCGAGGAGCTCGCGCAGCCCCGCGTCATCGGTGTCCTGCGTCGTGCAGACGACGATGAGCGGCACGTCCCGCAGCAGCGCGGCGTAGCTGGCGAGCAGGCGCCGGAAGCGCGGGCCGGCCCGGTGCAGATCCTCGATCAGGCAGATCGTCGGCTGTCGGGTCAGCCGTTCCGCGAGCTCGCCGACGACGGCCTCGGATCCACCGTCCAGGCGGATGTCCGGGTACGCCATCGAGATGAGCCGGCCCATGGGGTCCGCCCCGTCCGCCTCCGAACCGATGTCGATGCCGCACCGGACCCACACGGTCTTGAACCCGGCGTCCACGGCCCGGGACGCGAACTCCTCGGCCAGCCGCGTCTTGCCGATGCCCCCTTCCCCGGACAGCACCACCCAGCGGGTACGGCCCTGGCCCGCGTCGCTCAGGATCTCCTCGAACCGGGCCAGTTCGCCGGTCCGGCCGACGATGGACGAGGTCATACCCGCCGGGCGTCCCACGAGCGGGGCAGGTGCCGCATGCGAGCGGAACGGAGCGAGAGCCGCCACGTCCTGGCGGAGCACCGCCACGTGGACGTCGCTGAGCTCGGGTCCCGGCACGGCGCCCAGTTCCTCGCCGAGCAGCGTACGGATCGCCTCGAAACGCCGTAGCGCCTCCGCGGGCCGGCCCGCCAGGTACAGGGCGCGCAGCAGCAGCGCCCACGCGGCCTCGCGCAGCGGAGACCGCGTGGTGAGCTCCTCGGCGATGACGGCCGCCTCATCGGGACGACCCTCGTGGAGGAGAACGGTGGCGTGCAGTTCACCCGCCGCCAGCCGGATCTCCTCCAGCCGGGCGATCTCCCTCTCGGCGAAGGCGTAGTTGGCCGCGTCGGCCAGCGCGGTGCCGCGCCACAGGGCCAGACCGCGCTGCACCTCCCGGCGGGCCTCGGCGAGCCGTCCGCGGGTCAGCAGCCCGCGCGCGTGGCTGACCGTCTCCTCGAACCGGGTCGAGTCCCGGGTGTGAGGCGGCGTGTTGAGCGTGTACCCCGCCGACCCGCTGAGCAGGACGGTGTGCCCTCCCCGCCGCGTACGATCCGGCTCCAGCACGGCGCGCAGCCGGCTGATGTGCGAGTGGATGGAGGACAGGGCGCCCGCGGGCGGGCTCCCTTCCCACAGGTCCTCGCCCAGGCGGTCCGCCGACACCGGACGGCTGTCGGCGATCAGCAGCCGGGCGAGGAGGACACGCCGTTTGGGCGGGCCGAGGTCGAGCCGGGCGTCACCCGACCAGACCTCCAGCGGGCCCAACAGCACGAACCTCAGGTGCTCGCTCAATCGTTCGCCTTCCACAACCGCGTTCGCCTGCTCCGCCGGCTCGGGGCATGGCGTGTCGGAGATCGGCAAGGCCGGTGGTCGATCAGCCGAAGGACCAGATGTGGTCGTCCTTGGGGTCACATGGGAAGAGGGTGAGCCGGGCGTCCTTCCCGCCGGACCCGTAGTAGCCCGACACGTCCAGGCAGAGCTTGTGGCTGACGTAGTTGCGGATCCAGAAGTGGCCCGTGCTTCTCTTCTCGAGGTACCACATCTGGTTGTCGTGCAGCCCTGGGTAGCAGTAGTTCTCCGACAGGGCGGTACGGGCGGGCGCGGCACCCGCGCCTGGCACATCGAAGCAGTAGTTGTCCTTGCTGTTGCGGATGGTGAACAGGTCGGCCCCGTGCGGTCCGGCTCCCTTCATATTGACGACAAGATCCCAGAGTTGGTTGTCACCATTTGAGCGGGTGCAGGTGAACTGGTTGATCGGGCCCTCGATGCTGCCGTTGCCATAGCCGGGGACGTCGGCGCACAGGCCGGTCATCGTGTTGTGCAGCAGGACGCGCGTGACCGTGGAGAACTTCGGTCCGGTCGGGAAGCGTCCGCCGGTGCTCGTCACGCCGACCTTGCCCTTGTCCGCCTTGGTCCCGTGTTTGCCGGCGGCCGCCGTGGCGGAGGACTTGGCCGCGGTCTCCCCGCCCTTCGTGCCCTTCTTCGGGGTCGCGGACGCCGACGGTGACGGTGACGCGGCGGGGGTCGGCGAGGTGGAGACGTACGCGCCCGGCGCCGCCTGCCCGTCGCCGGCCATCACCCTGTCCGCCGCCGCGATGGTGCGTTGTTTCTTGCCGTCGTGGTGTCCCGTCCCGATCAGCAGGATCGGGATCGAGAGCAGGACGACCCCGCCGATCGCCACGGCGGCGAGTACGGGTTTGCGCGGCCGGTCCGGCGGCATCTCGTCGCCTGCCGCCGCGGTGCCGTCCGACGCCGCCGGCACCACCGCGACGTTCCGCAGCCACGCGGTGCGCTTCTCCTTCTTGGCGGCCTTGTCGTCCTTCTTGGCGGCCTTGTCGCCGGCCGCCGGCTCCGTGGCCTCAGCCGGTGACGCCGTCGGCTCCGGAGCGCTCTCAGAGCCCTCAGAGCCCTCCTCGGACGCGGCCGAACCGGCCGTACCGGCGTCGGCGCTCTCCCCTCCGGTGGAATCGGACCGGTCGCCCTCCGGTTCGGACGCGGATCCGGTGGCCGGGGTCTGCTCCTCATCGGGCGTGGAAGCGGGGGCGGGAGCCTGCTCGTCCGCCGAGGCGATAGCGGCGGCCGAAGTCGGCTCGTCCGCGGGGCTGAGGTCGGAGGCCGGTGCCAGGTCCGCCGCCCCCTCCATGTCCCCTTCGGGCAACTCGACCGGTCGGCGGATGCCGAGCGGCTTCGTGTGGTCACCGGATCCCGGCTGGGAAGACACGATGTTTCTCCTTTGATGTTCGTATCAGTTCGCGGATGGGGCCGGCGGTCAGCCTGGTCTTGAGGGCTCCTGCCATCCCGTGGCTCCATCCAGTGGCTCGGCGCAGCGGACGGGCCAGACGGCCGGAGACGGTCCTCCGGCCGAGGGCGCCTGCCGGCGCAGCGCTTCGTCGAGCCTTTCCAGAGCGGCCTGATCGGCGTCACCGAGCACGCCGGGCCGGTCGCCGGTCGCCGATCCCGTACGGAGGATCTCGCTCAGCAGGACGATCGGAGCCTGACCGGCGGACCGTACGCCGAGCACGCGGAAGGCGGTGCCGGGAGGGAAGACGATCTCGTCCGACGCGGCACCGGATCCGGAACCGAGCAGCGGGCGCACCCGCCGACCGGTCGAGGACCAGATGACGTATCCACCCGTCGCGGCGGACAGCCCCACCGCATCCCCGATCGGCAGCGCGCTGACCGGTCCCGGCCCGCGCAGCACCGTTCCCGGCACGAACCGCTCCAGGTCGCCGTCGGCGGGCAGCCCGCCGCGCACGGCGGCCCCCCGGTACGACGGCAGGCGGCTCAGGCCGGAGGCGAGGCAGGCGAGGTACGAGTCGGGCAGCCCGGCGCCGCCCGGTGATCCCGGCTCCTGTCCGTCCGGCTCGCCGAGCCCGCCCGACAGGTGGACGTGCACCGCGACGAGGTCGGTCCGTGCCGCGTCCACCTGCCCGCCGCGCAGCGCCGGCATCCGGGTCATCGCGCGATTCACCGCGGCGCCATGCCGCTCCCAGATCCGTTGCACGAGGGACCGGAACTCCGCTCGTTCCGCCTCCGTGCTGCGGCGGAGCGGTTTCACGGCAGGTCCGGGCCGTACTCCCCCGGTGGCGGGGGCGGGACCGGCGCGGTGCTCGGCGGGCGGGGACGGAGGAGACACCCGGGCCTCAGTGGCCGCCGGAGGCTGCGTGGCGGCCGGAGGTCGCGGCATGGCCGGAGGCCCCGGAGCGACCAGGGGCCCAGGGGCGACCGACGGCCCGGGAGCGACCAGGGACTCCGGGGCGGCCGGAGGTTCGGGGGGCTCGGGAAGGGCCGAGGTCGTCGCCGGGGGCTCCGGAGGGCCCGGGAGCTCCGAGGGCTCCGGAGGGGCCTCGGCCTCGGGCGCGGTCGGGGTCGGGGTCCTTGGAGCGGATGGCGGTTCCGTGGGCGCGCCGGGGGCTTCGGATGCCTCCGGTTCGCCGGACGTGACGGACACGGGCGGAGTCTTCGCCGGGTTCGGCGAGAGCGGTTCCGCGCCGCCTCCCTCCCCCGGCCCGGTCGACGGCGTCGCACCGGTACGGTCCTCCGGCGCGGGGGCCGGTGGGGCGGGATGTTCCGGCACGGAGGCCGGTGGGGCCGGATGTTCCGGCGCGTGCAGCGGCTCCTCGACTCGGTGCGGAGCCGAGCCTTCCGTCACGTCCCCGGGAGGATTCGGGGCCATTGGTGCTTCGCGCTCGGGCGGGGGCAGACTCGACTGCGCGGCCACGAGATCGGGGAGGTCGATCCGGGCGGAATGGGCGAACGCGTCGGCCGCCGGTCCGGCGGAGTTCGCTCGTGCGGGTTCCGAGTGAACGGTCGCGTCGCCGGAAGCGTCCGTTCTCGCCCCAGGTGGCGCGGCGGGCGGCTCGGCGGCCCGCTCCGCCTGAGACCAGGCGGAGCGCGGCGTCGCGACGGTCCGTACGGTGGGCGACGCGGGAGCGGGCGCGGCCTCGACCGGTCGCGGCTCCACCAGCGCCACGTTGTGCTCGATGGCCAGCCGGAGCAGCCGGAATCCCGCGTCGTCCGCCCCCTCCGGCGGTGCGGCCCGGTGCAGGGCGACGAACTCACGCACCCCGGTACCCAGGTCGGACAGCAGGCGGGACAGACCGGTGAAGAGCGCGTCGTCGGCCGGCGCGCCGCGGAGGTTCACCTCGATCGCCAGTTGTTCCGGTGCCACGGGCCGCCCGGCGACGGCGGACGGCTCGCCGTGGGGGCCCACCACCAGCCCGGACCTCGTCACCGCGACCTGCCAGCGATCCGAGAGACGAATGACGCCGTCGTCCGTCCGGACGCCCTCGGACAGGGGCGACCGCCAGCGCAGCAGCCGGGGCTCGGCGGGAGCGTCCGCCCCGTCGGCGCCGTACGGGCGGCAGGCGACGGCCTCGACGAACGGCGCCCAGGTCGGCTCGGCGTCGGCGCCGATGAGGACCGGCCGGACGCCGGCCTCGGTGTCGGAGCCGACGACCAGCGGGAGGCCGGTCCACACCTCCACGTCGGCGCCGAGGATCTCGGCGGTGTCCTGAGCGACGGACAGCAGGTCCACGGGACCGCACGGAGCGAGCCGGACCGCCGAACGGGTCGAAGTGGGCAGGGCCGTCAACAGGGAGGCGATCTCCTGCGCCGGGACCTCCGCGTCGCCGCTGAGCCGGGACGCGCCGACCAGGACGGTGAGGTGGTCACCGTCCACCGGAACGGAGTAGCAGAGCTCCGCCGCCCAGGCTCTCGGCTCCCGCGCGGACCGCAGGAGGAGGCCGGCGGGAACCTGCTCCACGACGTACCCGCCCGCGGTACGGCCGGGCAGCCGCGCGAGCGCGGGCTGCCAGACCGGCGCCGGACTGCGCGGCCCGAGAGGCGACGGTTCCGTCCCGGACGTGAACGACCGCCAGCCGAGGCCGGGCCCGTCGGTGCCCTGGGCCAGCAGGGAGCCGCCGGGCAGGATGAGGACGCCCGCGTCCGGGGCGATCACCTCGATCCCCCAGGCGTCGGCGATCCGCTGCGCGAGGGCGGGGCGGTCGGCGCGTTCACCGCCCGCGCCCGACAGCACGAGCCGAACCGTGGTGACCCCCTTGGCGCGCAGGGAGTCGAGGACGGTGCCGAGCCGGGCCCAGAGTTCGCCGCCCGCGTCGTCCGCGCCGACGACGAGGGTGAAGTACTCGTCCACGCCGGCGACGGCGCGGGCGAGTTCGGCGACGTCCTCGGGGCGTGGCGCCGCGTCCGGAGAGGAGCGCAGCAGGATCAGACCGTCGTACTCGTCGACCACCACCGGGGCCCGGCTCTTCGCGCGGGCCGCGCCGCTGCTCCCCGGCCCTGTCGAGGCGGCGGCGCCCTGCCTGCCCTGCCCGGGACGGCGGATGGGCGTCCTTCTCCAGCGGGTCACGATTCACCTCCGGCGACGGCGGCGGTGGCGGCGAAGGACCTCCCGATCACCGGATCCGTCACCGCACACCTCCTTCGCGTTACGCACAGCGAGCCGAGGCCACCCCTCGATCCGTACGGAGGCGATTCGGCGAGAGGTTGCCTCGCATACGCATACGGACGCGATGGCGCTTTCGGTTCACCACAGGCGACCGTATTTTCACCGTCGCACCCACCTCGACCGTTTTATACGGTCGCGCCGCCTCTGCGGCGCCGATGGGCGAAATCGGATCAGGTCTCCTCACCTGCCGGGATACGGGATCAGGCCTCCTCGGCGGCCGGACGCACCGGCGGCCCGACGTCCGCACTCTGATCACCGACCTCGCCGGCGTCCGCATCCTCATCACCACCGGCGTCCGCGCCGGTCTCTTCCAGCGCCTCCAGGAGCATGTCGGTCTCCACCGTCATGCTCACCGGGGCCGAGGGGTTGAGGTAGAGGACGTGCTCCTCGGGCAGCGAGTCGACCAGTTCCCACAGGTCCATCAGCTCGAACGCCAGCCGGCCTGCGGCGTGGAGGTAGACGGGCGAGGTGAACACGGGGATCACCGGCGTCTTTCCGTCCGGTGCCGTCGCGGCCAGCGGGTCGCCGTCGGGGGTGACGAGGACCGCCACCTCCTTCATGGTGGCCAGCGCCCGGGGCACCGCCTCGCCGGGTCCGTAGCCGGTCGCCGCGAGCTGCACCGCCGCGTCCACGTCATCGGCCGGCTCGGGCCAGCCGAGAGCGGTCGGCGACGGCCGGTAGTCCTCGTTCTCCCGCCACTCGACGATCTCGCCCTCCGGGCTCGACCGCCACTGGCCGAGCATCGCCCACGAGGGCGGCTCCCCCTCACCGGTCCAGGCGGGGTCGACCATCCCGAGCCAGTGGTCCGGGGCGAGCCGGGCGGCCTCCCGGATCGAATCCGGGATCGGGGGCATGTTGTCCGTCGTCATGATTCCAACCAGGTGATGTAGAACCCCGAGAAGGCGGACCTGAATCCCTGAGCCGTGAGCGGTGGGGGATGCAGTCGGTTCCACGGGTTGTACAGGTGGATGAAGCCTTGGTCGTCCACGAGGACGACGTCGTAGTAGTGGCCCTCGAGAAGGCCGGCGGCGAGTAGCTGATCGCCGCCTTCCTCCGGCGATTGTGTGCCCACCACGATCGGCTTGTTCGCGGCGAGCAGCGTACGGAAGCCGTCGAGGAGCCGCTGGTCCGCGTCGGGACCGGACGGTTCGTAGAAGCCGGGGATCTCGAGGAACGACGAAGGCAGGCCGGTCAGCTGGGTGAGCATCTCGGCGCCCTCCTCCTGGAGGTTGCCCTGGTGGAGGCGGACGTACCCCTGCGGGACGGCTTCGTCGTCTCCCCCCATCGCCGTCCATCCGTCGATCCATCGCTGCCATCGTTCGGCGCTCCAGGTCTGGTCGATTCCGGCGAACGCCTTCTCCATGATCGGCGCCCATGCCGTTCCCCCTCCACGCGCGAAGGCGGGCGTCCCGGGGTCGTCGGCGAAGACGGGAAGGTCGGGCGTCACGGTGAGGGTGATGAGCCTTCCGGTCGGCCGGTACAGGTCGCCCTCCTCCACGTATTCCGCCTCGTTCAACGACACCTGGTAGTTGCCGTCCCCGGTCTCTCGTACGCGGCCGGCGATGACCTGCGGGTATCGCGCCGCGACCGCGCCGATCAGGGTGATCAGCTGGCAGTCGTCGAGGCCGCCCTGATGGATCTGCAGGCGCGTCGGCACCCCGTCGAACAGCGGAGCGCGGGTGCCGTCCGCGTACTGCAGGGGCCAACCGTAGCCGTCGGGAACCGACTCCGGGTCTTCGTTCGCGTCCTGGAACTCGGGGCGCTCCACGTAGGCCGTCAGCCGGCCCGCGTCCGTGCCCGTGGCGGTGGACGCGTTGTGGAGGGCGGGGTCCGGAAGGGCCGGCGCTTCGGGCGGCTGCGGGATCTCGCCGAGCACCAGCCGTACGCCCAGCGCCCGGGCCGCGGAGTCGACGGCCGCCAGCATCTCCGCCCGCGTCTCATGACCGGCGAGCGGATCCTCCATCGCCAGCCGGAACCGCTGGACACGGGTGAGGCTCGCGACGGGCAGGGCACCGCCCTGCAGGACCGCCTGGGTGTCCTGGACGGTCGTCAGCGGGATCCCGGCGTTCTTCAGGTCGTGGACCCGGACGGGTCCGTCCTCGCCGAAGAGCGGCGCGGACGCGGGCAGGCTCTCCTCGGTCAGACCCGCCATCAACCGGTCGAACGGGGAGCCCGTCGCCGTGGACGGCTCACCCGCCGTAGGCGGTTCGTCCCCGGTCCGCAGGAGGGACGCTCCACGGTCGAGCGCCCGTGCCAGCGCCCTGCCGAACGCCTCGCCCTCCTGCGGGACGATCGGCAGTTCGGCCAGGCCTCCACCGGGCTCCTCCGGCACTTCGGAGCCGGGGGCGGTGACGGTCTCGCCGCCGGGTGACGCCTGCGGCAGCGGTTCCGCGATGCGCTCCGACGCGGGACCGAAGTGGTCTACGCCTCCGTCGGGGCGGTAG